>JAFDAP010000001.1 GCA_019313765.1 Deltaproteobacteria bacterium
GATCTTTCCTCGGCTGCTATGGAGAGCTGAGCTTGAGGAGGCGGAGGCCGTTCAGCCTTAAAGGTCAGTTTAAGGTGTTTGATGATCTTGTCTATGATATTGTAATCTTCAATAAAGGAGACAATTCGCATGGTTCCCCCGCATTTTGGACATATTAGAGGATCGATCTCGTAGACTTTCTTTATCATCTCAGCCCATCCCCGGGATGGTGCAAATGAAACTGCATCTTCAATAACAGGTGGGCAGGAAGGATCAACTCCCGCTTTCTTCTTTTTTCCCCGATGTGCGTTAGCATAGATGCCGTAATAACGGACCATGACTTGACCTTTGTCAGGGATATGAGAGGTAACCCGGGCAATAAACTCCAGGTAATCCATAGACTCTGTCTCTCCACTGTGCTTCCCGTATTGATAGAGGACCTGGCCACGTGCCTCATCCAGGGATAATCTTCTGAGGGAGAGTATAGGCCGGATCATATACTTACTCTATCCGCTCTGCCTCTTCTTTACTCTCAGCCCTGACTTTACTGTGTACATTAAATCCACTATGCCTCCAGCTCAATATCTTTTTGACAAGATCCCGATTGATCAATTGTTTGCGCAGGAGAAGTGAAAAGACCTCGCGTGTGAAAACCCGGCAGAGAAGAGAATCATTAATGCTTGAAACCTTATGGAACCGGTCTTGTTTATCTGTCCCCCCCTCTGTAACTAGAAAATGAAGATGTGGATGAAAATTTATCCTCTTTCCAAACGACTGTATTACCGCAATAATTCCGGGTGTGATATCTCTGCGATTGCACTCAAAAACACTATCCTCTCCAACTCCCTGAAGATTTTACCCACGCCATTGTCATGGCTGTTGAGATGGACGACAAGGCGATAAGTTATTCACCGAATTCTATTGCCAGTGCGGCCACAGGTTTTGGTATTCGAAAATGGCCTTTGTGGCCAATTCCATAGCCATTTTTATCCGGAGTATGGGTTATGATGCGGCTCCCTCCGACAATCCAGGGAGTATCCATATCCAATCATTCGGGCATATTAAAATGGTATATAAATCCTGAAAAGTGTTTTCATTTCTGGGTAGATAACAGAAATGACTGCACGACCTGCCTTAATACTTGCCCTTTTAATAAACCCCTGGTAGTACTCTACGACGGTGTGCGTTTTGTGATCAGAACCATGCCGGCCTTAAACCGTCTCCATCCATTCACATCGCGTCGATGATGGCGCAAAAGGTTGCACTGGGCCGCATCACCTTCGCGGCTAGCTTAATATCAGGAATATAGTATCCACCGATGTCCACAGAGTCTCCCTGCGCAGCCAGTAATTCTTCGGTGATCTTGGTCTCGTTTTCTTCCAGAGATTTGGCCACTGGGGCAAACCGTTCCTGCATCAACTTATCTTTATCTTGGGCTGCCAGTGCCTGGGCCCAGTACAAAGCCAGATAAAATGTGCTTCCCCTATTATCGATCTCGTTGACCTTCCGGGAAGGAAGCCGCCCGTTTTCCAAGTACTTAGCGATGGCGAAATCGAGAGTTTCTGCCAAGACAACCGCTTTATCATTTTTTGTATTCTCGACGATTAACTCCAGAGAAGGAACAAGAGCACAATATTCTCCCAGAGAATCCCATCTTGTGTGACCCTCTTTTAAAAGTTGTTGGACATGTTTTGGAGCAGAACCTCCCGCCCCTGTCTCAAACAGTCCTCCACCTTCAAGAAGCGGGACAATAGACAGCATTCTCGCACTGGTTCCCAGCTCAAGAATCGGAAAAAGGTCAGTAAGATAATCTCTGAGCACATTGCCCGTCACAGAAATCGTATCCTCACCCCTGCGAATTCTTTCCAGGGTAAATTTCATGGCCTCCTGCGGCTTCATGATCTGAATATTTAGGCCAGATGTATCATGCTCAGGCAGGTACTGATTCACCTTCTTGATGATCTCCGCATCGTGTCCCCTGTTTCCATCCAGCCAGAAAATCGCCGGGGAACCGGAAGCTTTCGCTCGTTTCACCGCGAGTTTGATCCAATCCCGGATCGGTAGATCTTTAGCTTGGCACATTCTGAATATATCGCCCATTTCCACGGTCTGCGCTAAAAGAATTGTGCCCGCCTCATCTACAACTCGGATCGTTCCTTCGCCGGATGCTTCAAACGTCTTGTCATGAGATCCGTATTCTTCAGCCTTCTGCGCCATCAGACCTACATTGGAAACACTGCCCATGGTAGAGGGATCGAACTGCCCAAGTCTTTTTGTATTCTCCAAAATCTCTTTGTACATCGTGGCATAACTTCGATCGGGTATCATAGCGATACAGTCCTCTAGCTCGTCATTTTTGTTCCACATCTTGCCCCCGTCACGCACGACATTAGGCATGGAGGCATCAACGATGATGTTGTTGGGAACATGCAGGTTTGTTATGCCATGTCTCGAATCTACCATAGCCAGGTCCGGCTGGTTTTCATAGACGGCTTCAATATCGGCCTCAATCTCAGCTTTTTTATCTGCCTGAAGCCTGTTCAGTTTTTCCAGAACATCGGCCAGGCCATTGTTCACATTGGCGCCGATCTCCTGGAGTGTATCCTGATGCTTTTCCAGCGCTTCTTTATAATAAACCGAAACACAATGGCCAAACATGATGGGATCGGAGATTTTCATCATAGTCGCTTTGAGGTGTAGAGAGAGGAGCACGCCGTTCTTTTTGGCCTCCTGTATCTGCTCGGCATAGAATTGTCGCAAGGCAGCCACATTCATCACTGCAGTATCGATGACTTCACCTTCGATAAGATGTAGATTTTCCTTCAGAGTTGTTGTTTTGCCGTCGCGATCCAAAAATTCAATCTTTACATCCGATGCTTTGTCCATCGTAGTGGACTTTTCACTTGAATAAAAATCTTTTTCCGCCATATGGGTAACTTGAGCTTTGGATCCGGACTCAGGCCAATCTCTCATCATTTTATGAGGATTCTTTTGAGCAAATTTCTTGACGGATGCGGCCGGCCGACGGTCGGAATTGCCTTCACGCAACACCGGATTGACCGCTGAACCCAGAACCACAGAAAACCTTGCTTGGAGGGCTTTTTCCGCCTCATTTTTTGGCTCTTCGGGATATTCGGGGATATCATACCCTTTCTCACGCAGCTCTTTGATGGCGGCCTGGAGCTGAGGAAGCGATGCGCTGATATTGGGAAGTTTAATGATATTGGCCTCATCTGTTAGGGCCATCTCACCAAGAATAGTCAGCCAATCAGGGATTTTTTGGTCCTCGGTAAGATTGTCAGGAAAATTGGCGATTATTCTGCCTGCCAGAGAAATATCTGCCAGATCAACATCGATACCTGATCCCTTTATGTAGGTTTTCAGGATTGGAAGAAACGCAAGTGTGGCCAATGCTGGCGCTTCGTCCGTGTAAGTCCAGGTAATTTTTGCATTTTTCATGTTATGTCCTTATGATTGTCAAAAGTATTAATAGGTGAATAATCTCGAGTCAGTATCCTAACAATTTTGAGTAAGATAAGATATATATAAATCACAAAAGAGTCAAAATTTTTTATGTACAGATGACGCGCCCGGTAGGATTCGAGCCCCGGTTTTATGGCTGAGAACCTGTTATCTGAGTCACTTTGAAATGAGATGAAAGAAGACAAATTACCAGAGATATCCCCCCCAGGAATATCATACTACGACACGAAGTCCTCTTGAATTTTGATAGAGTTGCTGTGTGCATTTTTGTCTTTCCTTTCAGGAAACCCAGGACTCCACCAGGAAAATAGAACTGACTTGAATTTTTATATTGTGTCGGTTCAGCGAGATTTGGACAAAAGTTGATTTTTCTAAGCTACGGTTTCAAATTAGGAAACCAAGCTAGGAGAAAAGAATAACAACAACGAAGAAGAGCCGAAAACCCACCTCTGATTCTATTATCCGGGAGATAAAGCGCCGGACCCGCCGTAAGTTTAGCGCGGAGAAGAAGATCCGCATTGTGCTGGCCGGTCTTCGGGGAGAGGCTATGTAAGTGCAGCGATCGGGAAGTGGCATATAGGACATAAACCTGAGCAGCATGGTTTTGATTATGGCATCGACAGGGATAAGCTGAACATAGAAGGGCATTTTTCTGAGAACGGAGAATATCTTACGGACTTATTGACCGATGAAGCGATAAATTTTATTAATAAAAATAATCCCAATACAACAAAAAAACCCTTCTTTTTGTACCTGTCTCATCATGCTGTACATACTCCAATTAGTGCAAAGAAAAACATGATAGAAGCCTTCGAGAAGAAGCCCGGCAATGATTGTCATAACAATGCGACGTATGCTGCAATGATTAAAAGTGTTGATGAGAGTGTTGCTCGCATTAACAAAGTGCTGGAAGAGCTGGAGCTAAACAATAACACCCTCCTTGTATTTTTTTCCGACAATGGAGGACATGGAACATACACTTGTCAGAAACCTCTAAGGGGAGGAAAAGGAATGTATTATGAAGGAGGGATCAGGGTGCCAATGTTTGTGTACTGGCCGGGAAAGGTTATACCGGAACGCACGTGTAAAGAACCTGTCATCGGCACAGATTTCTATCCAACCTTTCTTCAATTAGCAGGGATAAGCGCTCCGCAAAACTATGAGCTGGATGGAACAAGTATCCTGCCATTATTAAAAGGAGAAAAAAAGCTGAACTGAGAATCCTTGTTCTGGCATTTTCCCTGTTATCTTCAGGCATACGAAGGAATGACCAATGAATCAAGAGATCCACTTTTCAGAACACGGCCGGTAAGTGTAATCCTGAAAAGAGACTGGAAGTTATTAATGTTTCACGAAGAATGGGTATTGGATGATAGAAGTAAAAATTTGGATGGAAACAATTCCATCGAATTATACAATCTCAAAGATGATATGGCAGAACAAAACAACTTAGCACAAATCAACACCAGGAAAAGAGATGAGTTACTTAAAGAACTTCTTGATTGGCAAAAAAACATCGAAGCTCCGCTTCCGACAAATCCAAACCCTGAATATTTCGATAAGAACAACTAAAAATAAGCTAAATATGGCAGGTCTTTATTCCATGTTGACATCATGCAATAATAAATCAGAAACACCTTTAAATATGTGATAATGACACTTTGACAAACTGACTTCTAAAGGGTTGGAGGGAATTCAGAAGAATCCAGCCTAGACTTTGCCTGGAGCAAAATTGAGTGACAAATTTTGACTATCAAGGAAGCCTTGCCTCCAAACAAGTTTTGCGGTTTAATATCTCTATAAATCTACACGGCGCCGGATAAAACCTCTCAGTATCTGCCGGCACCGGGCAAGGAGACACAGCATGTTTGAAGCATCCACTTATACCAGCAGAAGAAAACGCCTATACAACCAGATCGATTCGGGTCTGCTTCTTTTTCTGGGAAATGATGAAAGCCCCATGAATTATGCGGACAATCCTTTCCACTACCGCCAGGATAGCACCTTTCTATATTTCTTCGGATTGAGCTATGCGGGACTGGCCGCGGTGGTAGACATCGATGAGGGCCGGGACATCGTATTCGGCGATGACTTGACGGTGGAGGACATCGTCTGGATGGGCACACAGCCGACTCTGGCAGAGCGCTGCCGGAAAGTGGGGGTTACGGATGTCAGGCCTTTGAAGGCCCTAACGAATTACCTTGATGACACCCGGAAAAAGAAAAGAAAAATCCATTTTCTCCCTCCCTACAGGGCGGAACATAAAATATCGCTTCTGCAGCTCCTGGCCATCCCCCCCGAGGATTCCGCACAGAAGGCCTCTAGGGAGTTCATTCAGGCTGTAGTGGAGCAGCGCAACACCAAGACCGAGGAAGAGATCGTGCAAATCGACAAAGCCGTAACCACTACTGCCGACATGCATCTTACCGCCATGAAGATGGTGAGGCCGGGGCTGTTGGAATCCCAGATTGCAGCGGCCGTCCATGAAGTGGCCCTGGCGGCAGGCGGCAACCTGGCTTTTCCCATTATCGCCACCGTCCACGGCGAAACCCTGCACAACCACTATCATGGAAACAGGCTACAGAACGGGCAGATGTTCCTGCTGGACGCAGGGGCCGAAACCGCGTTGGGCTACGGCGGCGATCTGTCCAGCACCATGCCTGTAGATGACCATTTCACAGAGCGGCAGAGAGAGATTTATGACGTGTCCTTGAAGTCCCATGACGCTGCCATGGCCATGCTGGCTCCGGGCACGCCTTTCAGAGATGTCCATCTCACCGCCTGCCGGGCCATAGCCGCAGGGCTCAAAGAACTGGGCTTTATGAAAGGAGATGTTGATGAGGCAGTGGCTGCGGGAGCCCACGCCCTCTTTTTTCCCTGTGGCACTGGACACATGATGGGCCTGGATATACACGACATGGAAAATCTCGGGGAAAAACATGTGGGTTATGGCGGCCAGGAAAAAAGCACGCAGTTCGGTCTCAAATCCCTTCGCCTGGCCCGCCCCCTGGAACCAGGATTTGTGCTGACCGTGGAGCCGGGCATTTACTTCATCCCCGAGCTCATTGACATGTGGAAAGGAGAAGGCCGGCACGCTGAGTTCATCAATTACGACAAGGTGGAATCCTACAAGGATTTCGGCGGGCTGCGCAACGAGGAGTGCTATGTCATAACAGAGGATGGCTCCCGCCTCCTCGGGAAACCCATTCCCAAAAGATGGCAGGACGTGGAGGCGATGAAATCCTAGGGGGATTCCGGATTCGTTCTCTATTGCGAAGGTTAGGTGGTCGCAGTTGTTTGTGGGCGCAACATTCCTCTGGAACTGTTCAAACATATCATTACGTAAACACAAATCAACAAGCTGCCTTCGCCAGTAAAAAGATTAGAAATTGGGCTTAGTGATGCTCAAAAAGAATAGAGATCATCCTGAGGGAAATGTTATACTAGAGACTTGTGAATAATTGAGGGTAATTGTAAAACTGGCTTTTAAAGATAGCAAAGCGTTTTCGCGGATCAGGAGAGGAGCAGTCCATGACCGATATTGACTTGACGATGCGCGACATCTATTCGGCCCGGGCGAGGATCGCGCCTATTGCGCGCAAGACCCCGCTTGTCTCATCCCCGGCGCTGGCGGAACTGACAGGCAGTGAGATCACTCTCAAACTCGAGAGTCTGCAGGAGACCGGCTCTTTCAAACTGCGGGGAGCTGCCAACAAACTCTTATCCTTGGACCCCGGGGCGCAACAGCGGGGAGTCATCACTGTCTCCAGCGGCAACCACGGCCGTGCGCTGGCCTATGTCGCCCACAGTCTCGGGCTGCGGGCCGTTGTTTGCCTCTCCGATACGGTGCCCGCCAACAAGCGAGACGCGATCCAGAAACTCGGGGCCGAGGTGGTCGTCCGGGGCAGCACTTACGATGAGGCGATGGAAGAGGCCTACCGTCTTGGTGAAAAAGACGGGTTGGAGATGATTCATCCCTTTGACGATCCGCTCATCATCGCCGGACAGGGAACCATCGGTCTGGAACTGCTGGACGAGTTTCCCGATTTGGACACCGTCGTCGTCCCATTGTCCGGTGGCGGCCTGCTGGGTGGGATCGCATTTACTCTCAAGTCAGCCGACCCCAAAATCCACGTCGTCGGCGTCACCATGGAGCGTGGCCCCGCCATGGTCGAAAGTCTGCGCGCCGGCCGGGTTGTCGACATTGTGGAGGAACCGACTCTTGCTGACGCCCTCGCCGGCGGGATCAAGCCCAATCAATACACTTTTGAACTGATCCGGAAAACCGTCGACGAGACAGTTCTGGTCTCCGAACAAGAGATCGCGGCCGCCATGGCTTTTGCTCTGGAACGCCATCATCTGGTGGTTGAGGGCGGCGGAGCAGTGGGTATCGCCGCCTTGAGAGCTGGAAAGCTCCAGCACCTGGGAGAGCGTGTCGCTGTGGTCATCAGCGGGGCAAACGTCGATATACCCCTTTTACTGCGTATCGCAAAGGATAATCTGGACGGTCGCTGAGGAAGCAAAGGAAACATGAATTGAGTAAAATTTATAATCTCGCTCAAATCAAGGGCATATTGAATTCACTTCAACCCATCCAAGAGATCGAAAAAGGCTTCATGGCCTATTCCGCAGGCAAAGCAGTGATTCCCCCTGTAGGAGAGATGCTTTTCGAGGATCCTCCCGGCGACATCCACATAAAGTACGGCTATCTAGTGGATGATGATTATTACGTCATCAAAATCGCTTCCGGATTTTTCGAGAGTCCAGCTACGAGCAGGTATACCAGCGACGGGCTTATTCTACTCTTTAAAAAAGGAACAGGCGAGCTGGTTTGCGCTCTTCTGGACGAGTGCCATCTCACCAATGTTCGCACTGCGGCCGCCGGCGCCGTGAGCGCCAAATATCTGGCTCCGAAAAATATCGGATGTATAGGTGTCTTAGGCGCGGGCACACAGGGCCGGATGCAGGTAGAATATTTAGCGCCAGTCATCGACTGCAAGGAGGTCATGGTGTGGGGTATGAATCAGAACGAACTGGATGACTACAAAAAGGACATGGAACCTTTGGGATACCGCATCCAGACGACTTTGAACACCGAAGATATTACCGACCGCTGCAATCTTATCGTCACCGCGACTCCTTCAAAATCCCCCTTATTGTCCGCCGATCAAATCCGCAAGGGAACGCATATTACGGCGATGGGATCCGACACCCCGGAGAAAAATGAGTTGGACCCTAGGATTCTCCAAAAAGCCGATATCGTTGTCGCCGACAGTATCAGTCAGTGCCTTTCGCGGGGCGAAATCCATCAAGCCCTCAGAGTCGGGTTGTTGGAAAAAGAGCGAATCGTGGAACTGGGAAACGTGATCGCCAGACCTGAACTTCGCAGAATCTCCGAGGAACAGATCACCATCGCAGACCTGACAGGAGTGGCGGTTCAAGACATTCAGATCGCTAAGGCTGTCTTTCATGCCCTGAAACTCAAAGAAGTATAGTCAAGAATACGATAGAATGAAAAACAAATCCCTCTCTTATTTCTGTTCATCCAGCGGGATGCCTATCCGGCGCATCAGATCCTGGAAGCGCGGGTAGGAGCGCAAGGGGTCCCAGAAAGGTCTGCCGAGGTAGGGCAGGTTGGGTTCGTGCTCCTCGTAGGCCTCAGGATCGACCTGGCGGGCTTGGGAGAGACGGGTCGTTTCATCTGCCGTTAGCTTGACTCGAGTCTTATTGGCAATGCTGCGCGCCATTTCGCCATACATCACCAGCACATCGGTCATGGCCCTTTCGTATGTCTGTGCCCAAAGGTTTCGCTCCTCGGGAAGCACTTCGATCAACTGTAACCTGATGCGTACTTTTTCGCCAACCTGATATACAGTCCCTTCCACCACGGCATCCACGTTTAACTCCCGGGCAATCTCCTGTAAAGTCTTCTCCGCATCCTTATACTGCATGACTGATCTGCGGGAAATTACCCGCTTGAATGCACTGATCTGAGCCAGCTGCCCGATCAACTCATCGGTCACTCCATCAACGAAAATCTCCTGCCCAGCATCGCCTGTCAAGTTTTCAAGCGGTAGAACTGCGATCGAATCAATGGCCTCAGCACGGCCTGTGAAAAGACTGAGTGCTATCACAGTCATTATGATGAAAAATCCTGCACTGCCTGCATAAAGAATGGCCTTTTTTTTCCTGTGCTGCCTTGCTTTCCTCATCCTCGTTTTGATCTCTTCCGGGACTATTCCTGCGGATATCGACTTCAAGTCATCTAACAGTTCCTCTACCTGCTGGTATCGCTTATCCGGATCCTTCTCAAGAGCCTTTTTCACAACCTGACCTATAGACATAGGAATCTCTGAACGTATATCCGTGACCGGCTTGGGCGTTTCTTTCAGAATTGAATACACAACGGCCTGTTCACGCTCCCCCTTGAAGGGCAATTGACCACTGAACATCTCATAGAGGACCACACCTAATGACCAGATGTCCGTACGATGATCAACCTCTTCCCCTCGGGCTTGCTCAGGAGACATATAGGCGATCGTCCCCATGGCCGTCCCTTTTTGCGTTAACAGAGTTCCTTCAGTCCTCCGGGCCAGTCCAAAATCCATGATCTTCGACTGGCCTTTATTCGTCACCATGATATTGGCGCTCTTGATGTCCCTGTGTATGACTCCTTTCTTGTGGGCTTCCTGCAATCCTTCTGCGATTTGTTCAGCGATCCTGAGGGTTTCCTCAAGCTCCATTGGTCCCGATTCTATCTTTTTCTTTAGGTTATGGCCTTCAATATAGGCCATGGAGATGAAGTTTTTTTCCTCATCCTCATCGAATTCATAAACAGTACAAATATTGGGATGATCCAGAGCGGCAGCAGCCTGTGCCTCGCGCATGAACCTCTCTTTGACCTCAGGAATATGGGTTAGATCTGGCGGAAGAAACTTCAAGGCTACAGTGCGCTTCAACTTTGTATCCTCAGCTTTATAGACTACACCCATGCCTCCCCTACCCAGTTCTTCGATGAGCTGGTATCGACCTGCAAAAGTTATCCCTTTGATCAAATCCTTAACCGGTGTTTGGAGAGTCTTGGTATGGGAAATAGAGATCTCCTCTGAGAAAGGAAGAGGTGTAGCACAGTTGCTGCAAAAACGTGCAGCATCAGCATTATCTGACTGACACATTGGGCATTTCATCGCCAATTTCCTCTTGGGAGTAGAATATAGAATACTTTGTGAGGAAGTCAAATCATTTGAACACCCCAAAAAAGTATTCTCCTTAAAAGATTATTTATCCCTTAAAAATGTATTTATAAATATTTTTTTCTATTGCAATAATAAGCCATTTATGGCATATTATTGCCATGAAATGGGAAGAGCTTCTTCAAATTGTTGGTAAAGAACCTGTTTTTCACTCAAGCATACTGATTGCAGGTGGAGTAAATCCAATAGATCTAGGAAGACAACTGCCACGCTGGGTGAAATCAGGAAAACTTATCCAGCTACGTCGTAGATTATATGTTCTGTCCAAACAATACCAGAAAACAAGTCCGCATCCGTTTCTTATTGCGAATCAAATTAAACGAGCTTCATATGTGAGCCTACAATCTGCTTTAGAATATCATGGCCTCATTCCAGAATATGTTCCTATTGTCACCAGCATAAGCACAGGGCGTCCAGAAAAAGTTGATACTCCTTTAGGTTCTTTCATTTTTAAGCACATTAAAAAAGAGCTTTTTTCAAACTATCAGCTTGTTGACCTCGGTGAGGAGCAATCGGCTTTTATCGCAACGCCGGAAAAAGCTCTTCTTGACCTACTTTATCTGACACCAGGTTCGGACAAACCTGAATATTTACAGGAACTCCGGTTGCAGAATTTTACAACTAAAAACATAAATATTCTGATCGAGCTTGCTGGTAAAAGTGGCATCAGAAAACTACTGTATGCTTCTCGAAGGATTAAGACTATGTTATCTGAAAGTGAAATATCATGAAAGAACAAATCAAGCAGATCATCAATGAAACAGCCAACAAATTGCAAGCAAGGAGCAGAGTACGGGAATACTGTCAGGCGAGAATTCTTCAATTTCTCCAAGAAAATGGCTTATTCCGCTCCTGGATCTTTCACGGAGGAACAGCACTAAGATTTTTGTACAGACTCCCTCGATATTCCGAAGATCTGGATTTTGCACTCAAAAGCTCAAAAACTGCGAGAAATTTCTCAGAAATCATTTCAAAGGTAACAAAAGCTTTTGAAGCCGAAGCTTACAGCATAGATACAAAGCTCAATGATCAGAAAGTTGTAAAATCTGCTTTTATTCGATTCCCTGGATTACTGCATGAAATCGGTCTTTCTCCGCATAAATCAGAGGCACTCTCAATTAAGATTGAAGTTGACAGCAATCCTCCTCCAGGAGGGATAACTGAAACTTCTGTTATTCGCCGCTATGTGATCCTTAACGTGCAGCATTATGATAAAGCATCTCTCCTAAGCGGCAAACTACATGCCTTACTCGCCCGTCCTTACATTAAAGGACGTGATCTGTATGACCTATTCTGGTACTTATCTGATCCCCTGTGGCCGACACCAAATATTAAATTTCTGAATGAAGCTCTCCTTCAGACAACTTGGAAAGGCCCTGAAATCACAGAATCAAACTGGAATTTACTTACAGCAAAAAGGCTGAAATCTATCAATTGGGAAACCGCTGTCAAAGATACCCATCCTTTTATTGAAAAAGCCTCCGATCTGAAGCTTTTAACAAAGGAAAACGTCATGGATATTCTAAAAAGAAGGAGAGGGTAAATGAGAACATCCCTTCCAGGCCAGCACCCGATTCTTGTAAATTCTATATCAACAATTGGGGCTAAATAAATTTCTCTCTGTTCTGAAGACGGAGAAGAGCAAAGAGAGTGGCCACCACGGAACCCATGATCAGGTAGAGACGGTTGTAGAATGTAGTCTGGGCCCAGAGCACCGACCTAAGGGCATCCACACTGCGGAAGGGGTTGTGAAAGAGAAACCAGCTGCTGTTCTGAATCTCTTCGGCCAGCACCCAAAAGAACAAGAGAAAGATAACCATAATTACCGCAGTGACATTGCCGCTGGTGGACTGGGCAGAAATATAAAAGGCCAGGCTCCCCAAAAAGATCACCGGTATCATCACATGGAAAACCATCCGCCATATGGGGAAATCGGCCAGGGTGAGACGGCAGAGGAGAACCAGGGCGAACATCATAACGGCGATGATGATGTAGAGCGTTACCAACCGTGTCAACCAAACTTTGTAGCGGTAATCGGGGATGCCAAAAAGTGTTTCCACCATGCGCGTGTCCTGGTCCCTCTGTATGCCGTATACCGAAGGATAGAAGACAAGCAGAATTCCCGGTGCCAGGAGATAATTATAAAGATTTTCCGAATTGGGCGTCCCCCCTCGTCCCAGCAGGCCTATGACCAGGATCAGGAAAAAGAGGCCCATGGCCAGTCCCAGAAAAACAACGAACCGTCCGCCGAAAACATGGAGGGCATTATATCTCAAAAAGGCGACTGCGGTTTTAATCCTGTTCATGGCGTGTCTCCTTCGTTCCTTTCGGTCGAACCCATCAACCACATGTAGGAATCCTCCAGGGTGGGAACCACTTGTTTAGCCTCTTCAAAAGGCTGCTTCCCGGCTAGGATCCGCACTCTGACCTTGCCTGCATCCCTCATATGATGGACCACTTTGGTAGCACGTCGGATCCTATCTAGATCACCTTCCGGAATAAGGGCCTGCCAGACATTGCCTCGAGTCCGTTCGACCAATTCCTTGGGAGTGCCGACGAACTTGACTCTTCCCTCCAGCAGAACAGCCACTTTGTTGCATGAGCTGGAGATGTCCTCAATGATGTGGGTGGAGAAGATCACGATGCGGTCCTTGGCCAATTCAGACAGAAGATTCCTGAATTTGATTCTCTCCCTTGGATCCAGTCCCGCCGTCGGTTCATCCACCACCAGGATCCTGGGAAGCTTGAGCAGGGTCTGGGCGATGCCGACCCGCTGCTTCATCCCTCCTGAAAATGTCCCAATTTTGTTGTCCCGGTTATCCGTAAGATGAACGGATTCCAGCGCGGTGCTGACGATGCGTTCCCTTTCTACCTTGTTCCATATCCCTTTGAGCATGGCCTGGTAGTCCAGAAACTGGACGACGGTCATGTTTTCATAGGTGCCGAATTCTTGGGGCAGATAGCCGATCAAGGCCTGAAGTTCCTCCCTGTGCTCCTCCAGGTCCAAGTGATTGAAGGACACTTTACCCCGGCTGGGGCCCAGGATGCCGCAGATGATGCGCATCAGGGTTGTCTTTCCCGCGCCGTTGGGTCCCACCAGTCCGAACATCCCGCTTCCAATGGAGAGGGAGATTTGGTCCAGTGCTCGGAATGGCTTTTTCTTTCGACTGAGCAAGGGAACACTTTGAACGAATCTGTAGAAGGCGCGCCGCAGCCGACCAAACCGCCCGGTCAGGCGGTCAATATTAACGCCCTTTTCCTCCAAACGTTTGGCTACGGCCTTGAGAAGAATGGCCAGATACCAGATCATGCCAAAAAAAACAGTGGAAAATGTATCCTGCCACAAACCATTCAACCAGAGGAGCACAGGAATGGGCAGTCCCCAGCGAACCACCTTCTCTCCTAGGTCAAATATCCGTTCCCGCAGGCGCCGGGCCGGTCCCGGTGCGGGTTTGAAGGTGCGGAACAAATTCAGGGTAGCCAAATAGAAGACGATGACCAGAATCAGCCGCCACAATCCTCCTTTGATGTAAAAGAACAGGAAAAAGACCAGAAAGGCATAGAGGGGAAGGAGATAAACCCAGCGGGCCAGACGCTCCTTAAAAGGAAGGCTTCCTGATGATACCTCCCGGTCCCTGCCCCCTTTCTTCCACTCTTTTGCGAATTTAATAAAATCGTCATAGACCTTGGATACATTGCGGATGGTGATGGTGATGGGTGCATCATCGGCAAAAAGCTGGGTGCGGCTGCGTCGGAGGCTGGTTCTGACAAACCATGTGCCGGCGGGAATAGCGGCCAAAAGCCCCAGTATGTAGGCGGACTGCCAGAGCACTGAATGGATGGTGTTGATGATCAGGACCAGACCCAAGAAAAACAGCCCCAGCATCAGGAGCTTGGTTTTGAGCGGCAGCCTGTTCAGCCAGCGCAGGGTGTTGTCCAGGCCAAAGGCAGCTGTGGGGATGATGACCAGGGTGAAGAGGGTGGCGAAGGCCAGCCCCCCGATGACTGTGATGGCAAAGGGGGCGCCGATCTGGGAGATGTATTCTGCCCGGCCCATGGCAATGGGCAGCATGGCCAGGATGGTGGTTACCGCTGTGATCAGGATGGGCCTGACCCGGGTCTGGCCAGCCGTGATCAGGGCACGTGACAAGCGAAAATTTTTCCGTTGGAGGATGCGCGAGTAGTCGATCAGTATGATGCCGTTGTTGACGACGACACCCAGAAGGATCAGGAATCCGATAAGCGCATTGGCATTGTAGATGGAGTTCCCTGTAAGGATGAGAGCCAGGAAGGCACCCACCGCGGCCAGGGGCAGGGTGAACATCATCACCAGAGGAGTGATCAGGGATTCGAAGGTGGAGGCAAGGACCATGAAGATGAGCAGGATCCCTATTCCAATAAGAAAGTAAAATTCCGAAATGTCGCTTTCATCATGGGCCACTTCAATGGCCACGCCGGGAGGCGGGTAGATACCGGCGACAATGTCCTCGATCTCCGTCCGGGCCTGATCCAGAAGGGTGCTGGATTCCTCGATATCTGACTCGAACTGGTAGGTCACTGTTACCTGTTTTTCCTGGTTTATCCGACTGATCCGGCTGTAGCCTGCCGAATACAGGAGTTTGGAAATCTGGGTGATGGGGACCAACCCCTCCGAGGCGGATGGGATCTGGAGCCTGCGAAGGTCATCCGAAGTTTTCTCTTCTTCCTCTTCAGTCTTCAAGATGATGTCCACCTCTTCCGGGCCATCCATGTACTTGACGGTGGCGGATATCTCCTTCTGGAAAGTGTTAAGCTCATCCATAACTGACTGAAGCCCTACATCAAAATGTTTGAGTGCTGCCTTGTCAAGAAGGAGATCGATGCTGGGCTGCTGGTTGGAAACGCTGATATTGACCGATCTTACGGTATCGAGATTTTCAATATTGTATTGGATATCCTCGGCTATAGCCCTCAAGATCTCCAGGTCTTGACCACTGAGGATAACCTTTTCCTGGCTGGCTCCCATACCGAGAAGCCGCTGAAAATCCTGGCCTCTGCCGCTGCCGCCCTGAAAGCCAACATTCTGGGTGGGTTCTTCGTAGGAAAAGTCGATTCGAGGGAAGGCATCATCCAGCATTCCCTCGATGGAGTCCTTGATCTCCTCGAGAGGACGTCCGGCGATCTTCTCATATCCCTTCTCCAGCTGAAACGTCAGAACGATGTTGTCCTCCTGGATGGATGATGTCCGTTCCTCTATCTCCTGCATGTCCTTCAACCGCTTATCCATCTCCCGGGCCTGTTCATCCGCTGTCTCCAGGGTTGTTCCGGAAGGGAGAGTGGCATACAAATTAAATGTATCAAGTGGAACCTCCCGGGGAACGTTGACACTAAGCCCCAGACAAATAACGAGGCTGATAAAAAAGGCCATCACACACACAGCCAGCGTTCCTGCCGGAAAACGCAGGCCTGTTTTGAGAAGCACGGTGTATATCTGCATGGGCCGCTGCTTTTGGCTGAACGCAGTGCGAGGTGTGTTCTGTTTTTTCCCGGAAAGGATCCGGTAAGCGATGGTGGGAATCAGAAGAAATGCCACTGCCAGCGAAACAAGAAGAGTAGCGATGATGGAAACACCGATCTGCCAGCCCAGTGTTTTGATCAGGGGCTCAGTAGAAAACAGAAAGGGGACAAAAATGCAGATAGTGGTCAGTGTGGCAGCGATGATGGCTCGCAGCACTTCATTGGTCCCATCCACTACGGCATTGCCTGCAGTCTGATTCCTGTTGATGTGGCGGTTGATGTTTTCCAGCACCACAACGCTGCTGTCCAGCAGCATCCCCACCGCAATGGCGATTCCCACAAGAGTAAGTGTGTTGATGGTGATCCCAAGCGCGTAAAAAAGATTCATGGATATCAAGACAGAGATTGGGATGGTGAGAGCAATGATAAAAACAAATTTAAGCCTTCGTATAAAAACCCAGAGGACGGCGATGGCCAGAAGGCTTCCCAAAAGGCCCAATATAAAGATGGACTGCATGTTGTCTTCGATGACCCGGGCTTCATCCACCTGAATGACGAGCTCGATTCCGTCGGCACTGATCCGGCGGTTGATGTCCTCGATGGCCTTACGGGTTTTGGCGGCCAGGGAAAGGAGGTTTGTGTCCCAACTGCGCACCAGTGACACCGTGATGGTCTCCATGCCGTTGATCCGCGAGATGGATTCCTCCTCCGCCCCACCTTCCCTGATCTCAGCGATCTGGCCCAGTGTTATAGGACCTGTGTTTTTGACCACAACATCAACCAGGTCGGGAATATTCGTGTACTCGCTGACCAGGTTGATGAAATATTTCTGGCGTCCCTCCCGGGCGACCCCAAGGTACTGCCTTTGTCCAGCCTGCTGGTTGATTTTGGAGGCAACCTGGTTGATCGTCAATCCGAATTCGGCCAACAGGCTGCTGTCCAGAACGATCTCGATGGACCGCTTGCGGCCGCCGTACACATTAACGTTGGCCACCCCATCAATGGTTTCCAACTGGGGAGTAACCTTCTCATCAATAACACTGCGGATCTGATCCAGGCCGCCTTCACCTCTGGCTTGAAAGGAAAGGAACTGATTGGAGAGCTGCTCGGGATTGGTCCTGGCCACCTTCACCTGGAAGGAGTCGGTCAGCTGGGCCGCAGCGGCCGCAACCCTGTCCTGGAGTTTCAGAAAATCATATTTTTGGCGGCTGGACTGGTTATAGTAAACAAAGATGGTGGCCTGCCTGCGGCTTACATATGATTCGATCTTTTCGATGTTTTCCAGCCCGGCGATAGCTCCCTCCAGCGGGATCACGGCATAGTGCTCCACATAGGCAGGATCGGCGTTCTGCGGGCCGGAGATATTGATGATCAATTGAGGAAGCTCAGTATTCGGGAAGAGCTCGATGGGAAGCTGCCGGAAGGAGACAGCCCCCAGCAGACAGAGCCCGGCAATGAGCATGAAGACTGTAACCGGCCGTCGTATGATCTGTCGAATCATAGACTAAGCCCTCTCTTCTCTCTGCTTCATACGGCCGCCCAAAATACGATAGACCGCGGGGATAACGATCAGAGTCAGGATGGTGGATGTCACCAATCCTCCTATAACAGCCACAGCCAGCGGAGCCCTGAGGGAAGCTCCTTCACCTATTCCCAGGGTCAACGGGAAGAGGGCCAGAATGGTTGTGGCAGAAGTCATAAAAATGGGCCTGATGCGCAGCTGTCCTGCCGCAATGATGGCCGCTTCCATGGCCCTGCCGCTCCGGCGAAGCTGGTTGATCAGATCCACCAGGATGATTGAATCGTTTACCGCGATCCCAGCCAGCATGATCATTCCAATAAAGGACATGATATTCAATGGCAGGTTGAGCACCATCAGGAGGATCACCGCCCCTACCATGGCTAGAGGAATGGTCAGAAGAATGACGAATGGATGGCGCAGAGACTCGAACTGCGAGGCCATAACCATATAGACCAGGATGACAGCCAGGAGGAGGGCGAACCACAGGTGGCGGAAGGATTCCCTCCTCAGTTTTTCCTCACCGGTGATGGCAAAAGAATAATCTTGGGGCAGTGTGATCTCCGCGAGTGCGCTTTCCACATGGGCTATTATTTTGTCGAAGGCCTCTTCTCCGCTGAGCAAGGCCGTCACTTCAGCTGTCCGGATCTGGTTATTTCTCAGAATCTCGCGGGGAGAGGTTGTTTTTCGAAGTGAGGCCACCTCATCCAACCTCAATTTGCGTCCCCCTGTGGCATCCAGAAGAAGACCCTCCAGTTCCTTGAGCGTCGGTTCGGGCGTGCGCAGCATGATGTTGATGTATTCGCCCTCGTCTTCATATTCCCCCAGTTCCTTACCAGACAATAGATCTTTCAGCTGGGAGCCAATGCTCTGGGGAGTGAGGCCGAAGCTTGTGGCTGCGGTCCTGTCGAAAACCACTTCCACTTCGGGCCTACCTTCCTGAAAGCTGGTTTCGACAGCAGTCAAACCCGGCTGCTTCTGCAGAATGGCCTCCACCTCATCGGACAGAGATTTCAGGGTGTCCAGTTCCTTGCCCCGTATTTCCACGATCAAAGGTGCCTCCACCGTTCCCAGGGTGATCTGAAGGGCGGTCTGAGCCCGCATGATCTGGGCGGTGAGACCGGGAATGTCAGTCAACTGATTTTTCAACCACACCTGTAGAGAGTCCAGGTCCAGCCCATCCGGTTTGACTGTCACAAGGAGCATGGCGCTGTTCTCTCCGGCCAACACCTCTGATTCTGTAAGGGCGGTTCCCACAGGTCCAATGCGGGAGTAGATGGACTGGATGGATTCCCCATGATTTTCCTGGAGCAGTGTTTCCAGGCTGCGAACTGTGGATTCCGTCCGCTCCAGGTTCGATCCCTCCGGCAGAAGAAGCGAAATCTCCAGTTCATTGCGGTCCGTCTGGGGCATAAACTCACTGCCCATGTTGACCGCCAAAAAGCCTGCCGACAGGATCAAAAGAAAGGCCAGGGCAACCACAAGCCAGCGTTTTTTCAGTATGCCGCTAAGGAAACGGGCATAGAAGGGAAACTGCAGGGAGGGTTTGGCTACTTTGACCTTAGGAGCTTTCAGGATCCTGGAACAGAGCATTGGGATGACGGATAGGGCGACAAAAAGGGAAGACAGGAGGGCGAAGGCCACTGTCCAGGCTTGCTCCTTGAACAGCTCCCCTGCGATGCCCTGGAGATAGACGATGGGGAGAAACACGATGATAGTTGTCAGGGTGGAACTGGTGATGGCTCCCCCCACTTCACCAGCGCCGCGCACAGACGCCTCCTTAATCCCCAATCCCTCCTCCAGATGGCGGAATATGTTTTCCACAACGACGATGGCATTGTCCACCAGCATACCGGCTCCCAGAGCCAGACCTCCCAGAGTCATGATGTTAAGGGTCAGCTTATTAAAGTACATCAAGTTAAATGTGGCGATGATGGAGACGGGAATGGCAATGCTGACAACAGCGGTAACACCTATCCTGCGAAGGAAAATGAACAGGATCAGGACAGCCAGAAAAATCCCGATCATTCCGGTCTGCTCTACTTCCCTTACCGCGGATTTAATGAAACCCGCCTGGTCTTGGATGATGTGCAGTTCGTATCCGGGAAGGGCCCTCTGAAGGCTTTCCAGCTGGCTGCGGATGTATTCCGAAGCCTGCGTGGTGTTGAACCGGGCTTCCTTGAAGATCTCGAGAGCAAGACACCGACGACCGTTATAGTGGACGATGTTCTCAGGATCGCTGAGAACGTAGCTCACATCGGAGATATCTTTCAGGGTGATAGGAGTGCGGTCGGATGATTCTCCCGTTTCATCGGTTTTATAGGCGATGATCAGGTTTTTGAGGTCTTCCAGCGACTCCAACTCACCCACACCCCGGATGGTATAGCGCAGGCCCATCTCGACGATGGACCCGCCGGAGATGCTCCTGTTGCTTTCCTGCACTGCGGAGGCCACCTGGTCCAATGTCAGCCCGTAGGCTTCCAGAGTAAAGGAATCCGTCCGGATCTCGATCTCTCTTTTTCTCTCTCCGACAATTTCCACGGCGGCCACGCCGGGAAGCCTGACAAGGTCGTTGCGAATGTTGTTTTCCGCAGTCTGACGCAGTCTGTCCAGATCCTCCAGGTCCTCGTGCCAGAAGACGGCGGTGATAACGGGCTGGGAATTGGGGTCCAGCTGGCTGACAGTGATATCATCCAGTTCCTGGCCCTGGCTAAAATCGGACACGGACTTTTGCAGTTCCAGATAGGCCTCGTCCATATCCGTATTCCAGTCATATTCGACCGTGATCAGGGCCCGGCCCACACGGGAAATGGAGGAGACCCCGGTCACCTTGCGGCCGCGGGCGGCCATAGCTTCCAGCTGAGAGACAAACTGTTCCTCCATCTCTTCTGGAGGACGATTTTCAGCTGCCATGGAGACATAAAGCCGCGGATTATTCAGACGCGGTAGAAGATCGATCCCCAGCCTTTGAAAGGCGATATAGCCAAGGAGGCAGATGGCCAGGATGACCATGATTATGGTCGTGGGATACCTGACGGAAAATTGTGCCAGCTTTTTCATTTTACTCGATGACCTTGACGCGAGATCGATTTCTCAGAGTCTCGAAGCCTTCAATGATCAGTCTGTCCCCGAGATTGAGCCCACTGGCCACTTCAACGCTGTCGCTGGTCTCGATGCCCAGCTCCAACCTCCGCTCCAAAGCGATCCCTCGCTGGATGATGTAAACGGTTTTCCGGCCCCGTCTGTCCAGGATGATATCTTTGGGGATGATGATCACATCCGCCTTCTCCTGGACGATGATGTCGGCGCGTACGAACATTCCGGGTTTGAGCATAAGGTCCTTGTTGCCCGCTTCGATCTTGATCTTGAACATCCGGCTGGTGGGATCAAGCGCCGGTGAGATCTGTGTCACCATTCCTTCGAGTTTCTGTTTGTCCTGGCTGTAGTTGCTGACGGCGACATTCTGGTTTCTCTTGATGCGGCCCATCTCTTTTCCGGGCAGGGTCAGTTCGGCATAGAGACGGGAATAATCCATCAGAGTAGCCACTTCGGTGTTGACCTCCACCCACTGACTGGAAGTGAAGTGTGGGAGGTCGACGATAAATCCCTTGAAGGGGGCGCGGATCTCCAGCTTGGCCAGGGAAATTTTGGCGTTGTCATAATTGTAACGGGAATCGATCAGAGCCCTTTCCGCATCCTTGACCTCACTTAAAGTGATGCCTCCCTTTTCATAGACGCTTTGCTGCTTAGTGAATTCCCTCTCCGCCGACTCGAGGCTAAGCTTTTTGGAATCGATGGCGATCTGATTGACATATTCAGGATTCTCCAGGGAAAAGAGCAGGGTGTTGGCAGCCACGGAATCTCCCATGGCAAAAGATTTTCCCGTCCTGGGATTTCGCCTCAATGTGTACTTCCCTGCCTGTTCCGTTTTTAGCATGGTTTCCTTAACAGCATAGACCGTTCCCGTGGCCGTCACGAATTCCTGGATAGAGGATTTTTTCACCTCTTCCGCCCGGACAGGAATAGTAGAGTCCGTCTCTGTTGTCATACGCTCCTGCCGGCAGCCGGTCAAAACCAATATGAATATAAATAACAATACATACAGTGGTGTAACATTGAGTCCCGTTGTGGTTTTTCTCATCCTTTATCCCTCCTGTTCCGATATATCTTCGAGTTCGTCCAAGATGGACCGGTTGGCCTCAAAATCCCAGAGCGTCCTGATCTTTAAGTCAAGCAGGGCCAGTTTGTTGTTGATCAGAGCCTGAACCAGGCTGAGTTTTTGCGTCGACAGCTGGAGCTGGTAGAACTGCAGATCCTTGGACGAGAGATCACCATTGCGGTATCGCTCCAGGTTGATGGCGTAGGTGAGCTCCGCGTTTTTTATGCTTTTCTCCGCAATTTCTATCTGACGTTTCTGGTTCAGCAAATTCCGATAGGCTTCTCGGATCTCTAATCTTATGCTTTTTATCTCTTCATCAGCCGATAGCTTGACCGTTTCGATCTGAGCCTTGGTGGCGGCCAGGTGATGTTTCTTCTGTCCCCAGTCAAAAAGCGGGATGTTCAGGGTCAGGGCGATCAGGCGGTCACTATTGGGCGAGTCGTAGATACCCGGGAACTGTCGGTTGGTTCCCGTCAATCCGAAGGAGAGATTGAGGGAGGCCTTGAATTCGTTCTCGGCTCCAGCCCTGATGAGATCATGCATGGCATTCTGGATCTCTATGTCCTTCTGCCGCAGCTCCATACGGTTTTCCATCCCATAAGCAATGGCAATATTCAGATCCACTTCCACCATTGATCTCTGAATATCGGCGGACACATCGATCAGGGCTTCCAACTCAAGTCCCAGCAGTGTTTTGAATGTATCCAGACTGTTTTCATGCTGCATGAGTTTGTTTTCCATCGAAGCCAGACTGTTGTCCTTGGTGATGTCTGCCTGATAAAGTTCTTCAGGTGCGGTTATACCGGCATCCACCTTGCTCTGGATGATCTTGAAGCTTTCCGTGGCGTTTTTGTATTCCTCCTGGGAGATCTGGATACTCATCCTGGAATAATAGAGGTTGAGGAACTGCTGGGTGACCAGACGTTCGATCTGAAGCTTCTGAATGGCGTAGGCTAGTTGTGCATTCTCAAGGGACAGTTCAAGCTCCTTCATCTGCATCTTTTTCCTGTTGTAAGTAAAAAGAGGTTGGTTGAGGCTAACGGTCAGTGAGTTGGAGAATTCGGATTTCTTATCTCCGCCTGCAAAAGAACTGGACGCTTCCTGCCAGTTGAACTTGTCGGTGACGATCAAAGTGGCATCCGTCCAAATGACGGGCTGACGGATGGTGAAGGAGGTTTCCGTTCTTGTCTGGGTTTGGGTGTTGTAGCTGGAGGTAAGCTCACTAAACACTCTCCCACTGGAAGTGAGGTAGGGCGTAACGGTCAAACTGAACTGGGACTTCAGCCCGGCCTTCTCGGCCATCAGGTTGCGCTCGTTAAACTCCAGCTGAAGGGAAGCCTGACGCATAGCCGGGCTGTTCTTGAAGGCGATGTTGAGGGCCCTGTCCAGAGTCAGCTCATCCCCTGCCGATAGAGTATCTGCCGTGAAGATCATTATGAAGCTGAATACGATCAGCGGCCCAATAATTATCATGCGACCAGCCGTAAGAGGCCTGTGTGAACTTTTCTTATCTGTCATTTTCATGAACAACTCCATTTTCCAGCAGAACACTCAGTCCTGCATGGATCTATTTTTAAGCCTAATTCGTTAATGATTTAACCCACTTCACAGCATCCGCCGTGAGGAAGGTTCCTTTGCCCCTATCCGTTTGTTCTATTGTGTTCGTCCCAGCCGCAAGGCGGAAGGTTCCAAGATATTCCCATCCCTGAGATGACTCTTTTATGTCGAAGGCGATCTCTTCGGGTCCGTCCTCGTGGTGGATAATGAAGTGTTTTTCCTCCTGGGTGGGCCTCTTCCAGCCTTCCTTGTCTCCGCCCTTACCGAAACTCGCAGTTTCATTGTAGAAATAGATGTCGTAGCTGCCGCTTTCCGGAAGGTCCGCTGTCCAGGATACCTTATTGCCGCCCTCACCAATCTTTATCATATATCCCGAGCGAATAACCTTCCCATAGAAATCCTGAAGGATAACCGGACTCCATCGTCCGGGAGGATTGGCGGAATTGTATTCCAGATACTCCGTCTCTGTGGAGGTAAGGTCAAAGAGCCGATGGATCGTAGACCTGATCCAATTGCCCCCTCCACCGCCGGCTACCACGAATCCCGGATCCTCATTGTCGACAATATATTCCCCTGTATCCGGTCGGTCCTGCTCAAAGGGAGCGGATCTCTCCCCCTCAAAGAAAGTATCTCTCTCCTTCACTTTCTGCTGCCACAGATTCATGTTCATGGCGGCGGGGATGTTTCGGGAGATGGTTGTGTCCAAAGTCAAAAACACAGGCCGCGTGTCCAGGAGAAAGCCGATTTCCTTGGTTGTTTTCGGCGGGATAATTACAGTGCTTTGGGTTTCCCAAAGATTACTTCCATATCCTTTGCTTTTACTATTAGCCGTCATCACACTGATTTGAACGATGCCCTCGGTCTCGGAGATATTTGTCAGTGGCAGGTGGATGTGGGTTCGCTTTTTTTCTCCATCCTGAACACTATACATGTCAGCAGCGCCGACGGTGAATGCCGGGACCTGTGTTTCCTCGTACCAGGCAGCCATCACCGGCTCCAGATCAAATTCCTTGTAGAAAAAAAGGAATTGAAGAAATTCTTCTTCCGTAATCGTGCTGAACTTTTTTTCCTTAAGGAAAGCCAGCAGGTTCAGATCGAAATTATCCTCCTGGATACGGGATTCAATGACGGTCATCAGATATTTCCCTTTGGCCAGGAAAACATTGTAGAGCTCGCGATCATCCAGATCTTTTTCGGCAATAAGGTCAGACATGGAGCGGCCATCCAGAAGCCGGTTGGTTTTTTCCTGATCGGTCAGTCCCCCTCTCCGATCGAAGCGGAAGCTGGAGGCGGAGATCCTGTCTTGAATCCAGGATTCTACGGCCGAGTGGAGTATGGGCCAGCGATCGGAGGCCAGTGTTGAGGTGAAGGCGAAATAATTCGGCATCAAGTTATAATCTGCATTCACATCGGACTCCGTCACTCCGGCCAGGGCACCGTCGCTAAAACTTCCTTTGGCGGGCTGAGTACCCAGGAAATTTGTGCGGACGAATCCGTTAAAAAAGATTGTCTGGATCTGGGCAGTAGTGATATCTTTTCCTCTCTCCCCCTTGCCTTTCCCCATCCTCTGGTACCAACGCGACAGGGAGGCAAAGTCCGCCCCCTCACACAGTGTTCCCATCTCCGGGAGAAGGACCATTTGCGGTTGGACGGTTTCGTCCGCCGCACTCCAGAGCCGTTTGTGGCTGTAAAAATGAATAGGGACCTCGACAAAAGCCAACTGCTCATAGGGATAGTCCAAACCAAGAATGACCTCGAATTCGTCTTTCAGCTGGGTGATGGCCTTAGGCAGGCTTTCCGTAATGGCATCGAGATGCCGCGTGAAATAATCGTGGCCCGGAAGGGTGAAGAGCTTGAATTCAACGTCCTTGACTTTGAGGGTTCTTTCCTCGAAAGGTCCCACGGTCAGGGATATCTGAGGGAGGAGAGTTTTGGGACGGAAAGTGAAGGTTCTCCCGCCATCCGACTCCTCGATCTCCGGAATGCCCTGAGACACGGCGGTACAGCCTTCGGGAAGCTTGACCTTGAGTGTGTATTGACAAAAATCACTGTCCACCGCCCCGGGGAATCGGTGACTGAGGGGGATCCCCTCCCGGGGATACCAGCCACTTTCCGGTGTTAGATGGACGAATTTTTCAGAAAGAAAAACATATTTTTTCGGCACATTGTAAAGACCCAGTTTCGAGGGATTGCGCGTGGTTTTGCCATCGATATCCGGATAGCAGTAAGCCTCAATTGGAGCGCCGGCATAGACTATTTGAAGATCGATGTTTTCATCGAAGCCCAGAGGCTTTGGCAGCCATATGAATACTATGTGGCCCTCCCTGGAGAAATCCACATCTTGGCCGTTGTTAGTGACACGGCTGATCTGAAGCCCCGGATTCAGGGTCAGAAGGAGTGAGTCAGCGGGTTTTTCCCGTTTGTTTTTCAGCCGGATATTTGAAGCAGCCGAAAGGGTGCTTCCTGCAAATTCCACATCCAGGGAACAGGATTCCATGCTGAGTGGGGCGATGTCTTTATATTTATCACTGGCCGTTATCAGATCTTGGCGCAGGGAATCTAAAACCCTGTTGCTTTGGACATGGCTTAACATCAGTCCAAAAGCGGAAAGAACGAGCAGCACGGACAGCGTTCCGGACAATGCCGTTGTCCAGGGGGACTGCCTTAGCCGCTTAGCCAAAAGCACGGTTCCAAAGACAAAACCAACTCCCAGGAGGAAGTAAGGGAACCGCAAATAAAACAACTGCACGTTGTTGCCCAACCCAATAAAATCGGAATACATCAGCGGTGTATGGAATCCGAATATGTCGGGGATGAAGTAAGCCTTGTTCCCAAGGACGGCCAGGCTAATGGAGGACAGGGCCAGCCCCAAAAGGATGACGGCCGCCTGGCTGCGGATGGTCATACCCAGTATAAAGGACAGGCCCACTAGGAACACCAGTGTTGGAAGATTGATCGTTAGAAAATATAGCAGGTAGGCAGTGAAGCTGAAGGGGGTTTCAGAAAGAAAAAGGTGAATCAGAGCGGTCATCACGCCGACAAGGATATTCATCAGAATAAACAGGCCGAGTACACCGAGAAACTTGCCGAGAATATAGCTGGTATTGGAGAAGGACCGGGAAAAGATGACCTGAGTGGAATGTGTCCTCCGGTCCCGTTTGAAGAATTCCGTGGCCATGAAGACCACGATAATACCCTGGTAAACATTGAAGAGTTTGAAGCTGAACAACGGGATGGATCCTGACAGGGACCGGAAGTAATAGGGGAAGGAAAAGGAGGGGGCGGCGATCCCGGCCGTCAAAAGACCCATAATAATAAGGCCCAACAGTGCGAAAATGCGGAAGCCCCAGGACCTCAGGAGAATTTTTGTCTCATATGCGGCGATTTTTAGACAAATCCTCACAGCCTTCATGTCTTTATCCTCGGATCTCCTTGTAGATATGTTTCTAAAAGTTGAGATACAAAAAACTTCACTGCTTTTAATTCTGGTTTGTTCTGACCCACTTCACCGCATCGGCTGTGAGGAAGGCTCCCTTGCCCTTGTCCGTTTGTTCGATCGTGTTCACTCCTTCCGCCAGGCGGAAGGTCCCAAGCAGGACCCAACCCTGAGACGACTCCTGGATGTCGAAGGCGATCTCCTCGGTGCCGTCCTCGTGGTGGACGATAAAGTGTTTTTCCTCCTGGGTGGGCCGCTGCCGGTTTTCTCCTCTGCCTCCACCCCGCATGCCTCCGCCCTGTCCCCGGCCCCTGCCGAAGATCATGGTTTCGTTGTAAAAATAGATATCGTAGCTTCCGCTTTCCGGGAGGTTAACCGTCCAGGAAACTCTGTTACTGCCCTCCCCGACCTTGATCATGTGGCCGGTATGGAGGATGGTGCCATAGAAATTCTGGAGGATGACCGGGGTCCAGCGTCCGGGGGGATTGTTGAGATTGTAACCAAGATACTCCGCCTCGACGTTCGAACGGTCAAAGAGCCGGCGGATGGCCGTTCGGAGCTTGTTGTCTCCACCGCCCCCAGCCACAGTGAATCCCGGGTCCTCATTGTCGACGATATATTCTCCGGGAGTATCGAATTGGTCCTCCTCATAGGGAGTGGATCTTTCCCCTTCAAAGAAGGTTTCCGTTGCTTCTATCTTCCGCTCAAACAGGGGCAGGTTCATGGTGGAGGGGATGTTTCGCGAGATGGTTGTATCCATCTGCAGTATCATAGGCCGGCTGTCCAGGAGGATGCCAACCTCCTTGGTTGTTTTTGGGGGGATAAGAATAGTGCTTTCGATCTCCCACCCCGCTCCGCCACTTCGCATGCCGCCTCTACTCTGTGCGGACATCATGCTGATTTTTACGATGCCTTCGGTTTCAGAGATGTTTGTGACGGGCAGGCGGACGTGGTGGCGCTGCTGCTCCCCGTCCCGGACGGTGAACACACCAATGGAGCCAATGGTGAATGCCGGGACCTGTGTTTCTTCGTACCAGGCAGCCATCACAGGTTCCAGATCAAATTCCTTATAGGCAAAAAGGAATTGGAGAAATTCTTCTTCCGTAATGGTGCTGAATTTTTTCTTTTTGATAAAGGACAGAAGTTTTTCGTCGAAATTGTCCTCCTGAATGCGCGATTCGATGACAGTCATCAGATATTTCCCCTTGGCCAGGATGATGTCGTAGAGATCATCATCGGTCAGGGTTTTATCTGCCATTAGATCGGAAATGGAACGGCCATCCAAAAGCCGGTTGGTTCTTTCCTGATCGGTCAGTCCGCCGCTCCGGTTGAACCGGAAGCTGGCAGCAGAGATCCTATCCTGGAGCCAGGATTCCAGGGCTGAGTGAAGGATGGGCCAGCGGTCGGAGGCAAGCGTGGAAGTGAAGGCGAAATAATTCGGTATCAGGTTGTATTGCGCATCCACATCGGATTCCGTTACGCTGGAAAGGGCTGTGTCGCGAAAGCCTCTCCTTGTGGACTGGGAGCCCAGGAGGTTACTACGGACAAAGCGCGTGAAAAAACTGTTTTGGATCTGGGCCGGGCTGGTTTCCGCTCCTGGGCGCCTATTAAATCCCCCTCTTCTCTGCATCATGCGCTCCATGGAAGCAAAGTCCGCTCTTTGACACAGTGTTCCCATCTCCGGCAGAAAAACCATCTGGGGCTGGACGGTTTCGTCCGCCGCGCTCCAGAGGCGCTTGTGGCTGAAAAAGTGGATGGGAACCTCCACCAGCGCCAACTGCTCATAGGGATAGTCCAAACCGAGGGTGACCTCAAACTCGTCTTTCAGCTGGGTGATGGTCTTGGGCAGATCTTCAGAGATGGCATCGAGATGCTGTGCGTAATAATCGTGTCCCGGAAGGGTGAAGAGCTTATACTCTACGTCTTTGACCTTGAGGGTCCTTTCTTCATAGGGGCCGACCGTCAAGGATATCTGAGGAAGAGGTGTTGAGGGGCGGAAAGTGTAGGTTTTGCCGCCGTTAGACTCTATGATTTCCGGAAGGCCCTGGGAGATAGCCGTGCGGCCTTCGGGCAGTCGGATACTGAGCGTGTAGTGAGAGAAATCATGGGCCACTGCCCCGGGAAAGCGGTGACTGAGAGGGATCCCCGCTCGGGGATACCAGCCGCTCTCCGATGTCAGATGGATGAATTTTTCTGATAGGAAGATGTATTTTTTCGGCACATTGTAAAGCCCCAGTTTCGAGGGCTTGCGCAGAATTTCATCCTCGATGTCTGGGTAGCAGTAGGCCTCCCATAAAGTGCCGGCATAATCTATCCGGAGAGTGATGCTGGCACCAGATGCCAGGGGAACCGATGGTTGTATAAGGAGGACGTGTCCCTTTCTGACATGATCAAGAGTCGAATCGCCGGCTGTGACACGGCTGATCTGAAGCCCCGGATTCAGGGTCAGGAGGAGGGATTCAGCGGGTTTTTCCTGTCTGTTTTTTAAAAGGATCTCGGAAGAGGCCGACAGAACATTGCCGGAAAATTCCACATCAAGGGAACAAGATTCCATGCTCATTGCGGGAATCTCAGCGTATTTTTGACTTTCCGCCAGAAGGTCACGGCGTTGGGAATCAACGTCTCTGTTGGATTGGATATGGCTGAATATCAGGCCCAGGGCTGAGAGGACAAACAGGACTGAAAGTGCCCCGGACAAAGCCGTTGTCCAAGGTGATTGCCTCAGCCGTTTGGCCAGAAGCACTGTACCAAAGACAAACCCCAGGCCCAGAAGGAGGAGAGGGAACCGCAGCTGAAAAAGCTGTGCGCTATTGCCAAGCCCAATAAAATCAGAATACATCAGTGGTGTATGGAATCCGAATATGTCGGGGATAAAATAGGCCTTGTTTCCCAGGGCGATCAGGCTGAGGGACGATATGGCCAGTCCCAATAGAATGACAGCCGCCTGGCTGCGAATGACAACAGCCAAAACAAAGGACAATCCGATAAGGAATACCAGAGTGGGAAGGGTAAGCGTCAGAAAGTAAAGAAAGTAAGCCTGGATGCTAAAAGGCGTCTCCGACAGAAAGAGTTGGATCAGAGCTGTGATCACACCGACAAGAATATTCATCAGGACAAACAGCCCGATGACTCCTAAGAATTTGCCCAGGATGTAGCTGGTGTTGGAAAAGGACCGGGAAAAGATGACCTGGGTGGAATGAGTCCTTCTGTCCCGTTTGAAGAATTCCGTGGCCATGAAAACCACGATAATGCCCTGATAGACATTGAAGAGTTTGAAGCTGAACAGAGGGATGGATCCTGACAAGGACCGGAAATAGTAGGGGAAGGAAAAGGAAGGGGCTGCGATCCCTGCCGTCAAAAGGCTCATAATGATGAGGCCCAACAGGGCGAATATGCGGAATCCCCAAGACCTCAGGAGAATTTTGGCTTCATAAGCGGCTATTTTTAGACAGATTATCATAGATGTCATATCTTTAACCTCATTCTTTTTTTTCAAATATCCCGGAAAGATGGCCCGAGGACGCAGTCTGCATATAATGGATATAGGCGTCTTCCAGATTGGGTTCCACGGGGATGGCCTCCATCGTGCCCGGATTCTCCGCCACGATCCGCAGCTCGTATCCACCTTCCGAGGGGACCGTGGAGATAACAGGGAACCGCGCCTTCCAGCTGTCCAGGTCTTCATAGCCGGTGGATATGGTCCAGACTTTTCCCCGGGCGCTGTCCACAAGGTCGGCTGGAGGACCGTGAAAGATGATGCGTCCCATGTCCATAAGCGCGATGGTCTCGCAGGTGGAGGAGATGTCACCCACAATGTGGGTGGAGAGAAGGATGATCCGGTCCTGGGATGACAGATCGGACAAAAGATTGCGGAACCGGATCCGCTCCTCCGGATCCAGACCGACCGTGGGTTCGTCCACAACCAGGAGCGGAGGGTCTCCGATCAGGGTTTGGGCAATGCCCAGTCTCCTCTTCATGCCGCCGGAGAGCTTCCCCGTCATACGGTCCCTGGCTTCGAAGAGACCCACTGTTTCCAGCAGCAGGTCGATCCTGTCCCGGCGCTTGTTTTTGGACAGGATACCGTTGAGACAGGCACTGTAATCCATAAACTCCCAAACCGTCAGTTTGGCGAACACGGAAAAATCCTGGGGAAGATAGCCGATCTGCCGCCGGATCTCCTTGCGGTTTTTGCGGATGTCCAGATCATTGACTTTGACGCGTCCGGAGCTGGGTTTTAGAAGTGTGACCAGGATGCGCATCAACGTAGTTTTTCCGGCGCCGTTGGGGCCTAGCAGACCGAACAATCCTTTTGGGATGTCCATATCGATATCCTTAAGGGCCAGCTTGCCGCCGGGATAACGTTTTGAAAGTTGTGATATTGAAATTTGCATGTTCTTTTCCTAGCGATTATATTTAATATTTATATCATTATGATTCAGCTTTGTGTTATTTCTTTGAAAGGTTTTCATTTTATTAGACCCATTAAGAAAGCTTTTTCTTCCAAAAAAGATAGGTCATAAGGCGATTTATTCTTATTGCTGGATTGCTTGTCTTCTTAGTAAAAATCCATCTTGACAATCACATAACTTTTGGTTATTCTGCCAAATATGAAAATGAATGGCAGGAAAAGAGCTCATTGCGAAACTGACCTGCCCCCCATCAATGTATCACCTTTAAAGTGAGATTATTAGTCCTTTGAACATGCCCCCTTCTTTGATTCATTATCTAAGTTAGAAAATAAATTGAATATTCAGCTCTGTCTTTTAAGAAAATTCAACAGATCCACTCTCTTGCAGGTCAGATTCCCATTATTATCTCCATGAATACCCTTATAAAAGTCTTTTCTTCAACTTCAAATATAACACTTTTCCCATAGGAGCCGGCGTATTCTCCATGTGAGCCCATACTTCCTTCTACATGACTAAAACGGTATATGCCGGGCTGCAGTGCCAGAGTCTTGGTCTGAGCCACGTTTTTCCCAAGCTTTTTCTCAGAAAGAATTTCATTATATGCACCCATAGTTTGCAGTGTCAGATTCAACGGTGAATTACTGGCAGCTAAACTCAGGGCCGGTTTTCCGTAACTCGAGGAGAATGTAAAAAGCTGAACCTCTCCAATCCCGGCTTGGGGAACCTTTAGTTGA
>JAFDAP010000064.1 GCA_019313765.1 Deltaproteobacteria bacterium
ATTGGAATTTGTTTGATATTTGGGATTTGATATTTGGAATTTCAATAAGGCAATAAAACTCCAACAATGCAAATCCCCTTTGGGGATAACCAAAGCCTGGTCCTCCCTCCGGGCCGTAGGCCCTATGGGCCGGAGGCTGGGCCAGGATTTTCATTATGTCAACCGATTACATAAAAATAAGAAAGGCCAGGCAGCACAACCTGAGAGATATTTCCTTAGATATTCCGAGGAATAAACTGGTCGTCATAACCGGATTATCGGGCTCCGGCAAGTCTTCCTTGGCCTTTGATACCATCTATGCCGAAGGGCAGCGGCGGTATGTGGAATCCTTGTCCGCCTACGCCCGTCAGTTTCTTGAGCAGATGGAAAAGCCGGATGTGGATTCCATTGAAGGTTTGTCTCCTGCAATAGCTATTGAACAGCGAACTTCTAGTAAAAATCCACGGTCCACGGTCGGGACGGTCACGGAGATATCTGACTATTTGAGGGTCCTGTTTGCCAGAATAGGACATCCCCATTGCCCGAAGTGCGGCCTGAAAATCAGTTCCCAGACCACCCAGCAGATCGTGGATCAGATCATGGGGATTGAGCAGGGGACCAGGGTCCAGGTATTAGCGCCTATGGTTGACGGACGAAAAGGCGCGCACACCCAATTCCTTCAGCGCCTGCGCAAAGACGGTTTTACCCGAGTCAAGATAGACGGGGAGGCCAGACTCTTAGACGAAGAGATTTCCCTGGATAAGAACAAAAAACACTCAATCAGCGTGGTGGTTGACAGGCTGATAATAAAAAAGGAGATCCAGCGACGACTTACCGATTCCATGGAACTAACCCTTTCGCTTTCAGACGGGATTGCTGTCCTGGACATTATCGGATCAGAAGAAATCTTTTTCAGCCAAAAGGCCGCTTGCCACAAATGCGGGCTCAGCATACCGGAGCTGACACCTCAGATGTTCTCTTTTAATAATCCACAGGGGGCATGCCGGGAGTGCAGCGGGTTGGGCACAAAGAGGTATTTTGACCCGGACCTGATCATTCCCGATCCAGATCTCTCTTTGAGAGAAGGCGCCATTGCCCCATGGGCGAACCGGCACTCTGTATATTTCCAGCAGATGCTTGATTCCCTGTGCGAGCATTACGGCATTGATATTTATGCCCCTTTCAGTGAATTACCCGAAGATGTGCGAGAGGCTTTTCTTTATGGTTCAGGGGAAGAAGATGTGAAATTTTATTTTGAGAAGGATGACCGGAGGTATTCTTATACAAAAAACTTTGAGGGGATCATCCCCAACCTGGAAAGACGGTACCATGAAACCGACTCCTATCAGGTGCGGGAAGAGATTGAGCGATATCTGAGTTTAAACCCCTGCCCGGACTGCGGGGGAGCCAGGCTGAGACCGATCAGCCTGGCGGTTAAGGTGGGAGGAATGGGCATCCACGAGATTACGGCCCTTGCTATTGAAAACGCCTATGAGTTTTTTCAGACTTTGAATCTAAACGCCAAAGAAAAAGTCATTGCCTCAAGGGTTCTAAAGGAGATCAGGGAGCGACTGGGTTTCTTGAGAAGTGTGGGCCTTGACTACCTTGCCATTGATCGTCCTTCGGGGACCCTTTCCGGGGGCGAGGATCAGCGAATCAGACTCGCCACACAGATAAGCAGCGGTCTGGCCGGGGTGCTTTACGTCCTGGATGAGCCCAGCATCGGCCTCCACCAGAGGGATAATCTTCGGCTGTTAGACAACCTGAAACGATTGAAGGATCTGGGGAATACGGTGATGGTAGTTGAGCATGACGCTGAGACCATTTTGTCCGCCGACCATGTGGTTGATATGGGACCCGGGGCGGGGCTAAAGGGAGGACATGTGGTTTTCGAGGGGACGCCTGATGAGCTGGTTTGTGACAGTGTCTCATTGACAGGCCAGTACCTTGCGCATAAGCAGACCATTCCCTTGCCCGGGGTAAGGCGCGCTGGAAACGGTCAGGCCATTGTGATCGAGGGCGCTCAAGAAAACAATTTGAAAGAGATTGTCGTGGAAATTCCAGTAGGCGTTTTTACCTGCGTTACGGGTGTTTCCGGTTCGGGCAAGAGCAGCCTCATCAACGGCATCCTTTCCCCCGCCCTTTGTCAGAAACTCTACCGTTCCAAAACCAAGGTTGGACGGGTAAAATCCATCAAGGGGATTTACAACTTTGACAAGGTGGTCAATATTGACCAGAGCCCCATCGGCAGGACCCCGCGCTCCAATCCGGCAACTTACACCGGGGCATTTACGTATATCCGTGAACTGTTTTCAATGCTGCCCGAATCTAAGGTAAGGGGATACAGACCGGGAAGATTCAGCTTTAATGTAAAAGGCGGAAGATGTGAGGCGTGCAAAGGGGACGGCATTATAAAGATAGAGATGCATTTTCTTCCTGATGTTTACGTAACATGCGAGGCATGCAAAGGTCTTCGTTATAATCGCGACACATTGGAGGCAAAATACAAGGGTTACAGTATCGCGAATGTCCTTGATATGACTGTGAACCAGGCATTTTCTTTTTTCGAGACCATCCCCCGGATTAAAAACAAGTTAAGGACCTTAGTTGATGTGGGTCTCGGCTATATCAAGTTAGGGCAGCCGGCCACTACGCTGTCGGGAGGCGAAGCTCAGAGGATAAAGCTTTCCAAGGAACTGAGCAAAAAAAATACCGGGAGGACACTTTATCTCCTTGATGAACCGACCACCGGTCTTCATTTCGCCGATATTCGGAAACTACTCGAGGTTTTAAATCATTTAGTGGAACTTAAGAACACGGTCGTGGTCATCGAGCATAATTTAGACGTGATAAAAACGGCCGATCATATTATTGATCTCGGTCCGGAGGGAGGAGAAAAGGGCGGGTATGTTGTTGGGACGGGAACGCCCGAAGAGATTGCAGCAATCAAGGATTCATACACGGGGCAGTTTTTGAAAAAATATTTGTGAGCTTCATAGAATCTTGGCAATGTAATAAGCCAGGTTCTCGAGTTTTACTGCAAAATCCACGTTTTCAATCTCACAGCACTCGGGGGTCCTTATCTGGATGGGAGCAAAGTTGAGGATGGCTCTTACACCTGAGTCCATGAGAAGGTCCGCAAATCGCTGGGCTTCATGTGGGCGTGTGGTGATGACCCCGATCTCAATTTTGAGGTCGCTGACCAATTCCCCAATCCTGTTGGTCGGCTCAATGGTCAAACCGCAGGGGAGTGTTCTTCCGATTTTTATGGGGTCAGAATCAAAGGCGGCAACAAACTTGTAGCCCCTTTTCTTGAAGTTTTCATTTTCCACGAGTGCACTGCTTAAATTGCCCATGCCCACTATACAGAGTGTCCACTCCCTATCGGTCGCTAAAATCTTCTTGATTTCTCTCAATAGATCCCTGACATCGTATCCTACGCCGCGTACCCCGAATTCACCAAAGTATGCCAGGTCCTTTCTCACCTGTGCCGGGTTCACACCACACAGATGGGCAAGTTTTTCCGATGAGATGACAGGGGTTTCATTGTCCAGAAGGGACTCAAGGGGTCTTGAGTAATATGCTAAACGCTCTATAGTGGGAGCCGGTATCTTATTCTTGTTCATGGATCATCCCAAAAATTAAGAAGGGATAAGGGAGCAGGAAAACACGATATTGTGAAATATTGCACATAGTTGAAGAATAAAAAGAGGGTCTTTGACAGACCCTCTTTTTTCTTCTGGATTAAGCGCCTAAAGATTTCACGATAAGGTCAAACAGCTTGCCCATATCCGGAATCTTAAAGACCATGATAAAGCAGATAACCAGGGCATAAATACAGAGGGATTCGATCAGGGCCAGACCAATAATCATGGTGGTCATGATCTTACCGCCTGCTTCCGGGTTTCTGGCTGTTCCCTGCAGGGCGCCATTAATGGCATTACCCATACCGACGCCGGTTCCCAGGGCGGCCAGTCCAATACCGCCGCCGCAGGCGATGGCGATTCCGAAGAATACCCATAACCCGGCTGCCTTAACCGCTTCATCCCCGGCCAATGCCAAGGAAGCTGTACCTAGGACCAGAACTGCTGTTAGGACTCCTGTTAATGTTTTCTTAGACATGTGAACCTCCTTTCATTTATTTTGGCCTTCTTCCTAAACTTGTGTTTCACAAATTCTATTACTAAATCCTCAACCATTTGAGAATCAGCATACTGTTGACATCTGATAATTTAGTGGGCCTCTTCCATGGCCCCCACAAAATACATAGTGGAAAGGAGCATAAATACAAGGGCCTGTATAAAACTCACCAGAATACCCAGAAAGAGGATCGGTAACGGAGCCAGATAGAGCCCTGCCAGCATGAAAAGGATTGAGAGCACCATCTCTTTTCCAAAGATATTTCCGAAAAGCCGGACACTCAATGACATGATCCGGGCGAAATGGCCGATCAGTTCAATGGGGAGCATCAAAGGGGCCAACCACCAGACAGGCCCTAAGAAATGTTTAATATACTTGGCACCATGGAATTTAATCCCAATAGCATGGGTTAAAATAAATGAACAAATTGCCAGGGCAAGAGTCGTATTCAGATTGGCCGTGGCCGCATTAAAACCGGGTATCAGGCCGATGAGGTTGGATGTCAGGATAAAAAGAAAAATGGTTGCAATATACGGGAAAAAGAATCTCCCTTCCGGACCTGTAATTTCCACCATAAAGTTCTCAAGACCGCCAAGCAGAACCTCAAAAAAATTCTGCCCCTTTTTCGGAAGAAGCTGGACCCCTCTGGCAAACAGAAGAGCGCTCACAATCAGGATGAGCATAACCAGCCAGGCGTGGGTCACAAATGTGAATTTATGTGCAAAATGCTCCAGCCCAATAGCTGATAAAATCGAGTCTATAAAGAAGATAGGATGCTCCATAATCTATATTGCCTCCCCGGATGATGTTTTCCAAACTGCACGGATTCCGATGTTGATGATACTGAAAACCACGATCGAGAGCCCTATGGCCAAGCCTATGGGATTCACCCAGTCATTGGTGATCAGGATATAGATAATTATTCCCAAAATGGCAAGTCTAAAATAATACTTTGCCACGATGGCCAGTTTGTTGTTTTTCATGACCCCGTCAGGGGAAAAAGCGCGGCGTATGGTGTGTTGAAGTATATTAAAATTGGCAATAATGATCAGGCCTCCAAGGATGATGCCCAGCGTAAAGGTGGAACTCATGAGAAAAAAGCTGGCAGATCCCAAGATCATCAGGATGATCCAATTCTGAGCCCTGAGCTGCTTGACTAACTTTTCCCAATCCATTACAGATCCTTGGCCTTTTTATACAGGATATAGAGATTCCTGAATGCAGCGGCGATACCCAAACCCAGGAAAACAAAAAAAAACCATGGTTGGGTTCCGAATTTATTATCGATATAATAGCCGATAAGTGCCCCCAAAGCGATAGACAGGGCCATGGCCATACCGATGGTGCTGAAATAGCCTAATGTTTTGATGCTTTTTTTTAGGTCTTCGTCCATATGGCAAGACCGGTGACCTTGTCCTTTAGGGAAAAATCTTGTGACTTTTATCACAAGTTTTCCGGCAAAGTCAACAGGTTTTTAGTTCAAAATAGAAATCCATAGCCTTTCCGGGCGTGGATTCTTTTCTTACAGCGAGCCAAAAGCAATGGCTGCGGCCTCAATGGTTCTTTGGATCACTCCTTCACTGTGGGCCGTGGACAGAAAACTGGCCTCAAACGGGGATGGAGCCAGGTATATACCCTGCTCGAGCATGCTCCCGTAGTATTTTTTAAAGAGGTTTACGTCACTGGCCTTTGCGCCTGCAAAATCGTTGACAGGCCCGTTATTAAAAAAGAGGGAACCCATTGAACCGATTCGGTTAATCGTGACTGCAATCCCCGCAGCCCGGGCCGACTTTTCAAGGCCGGAAAACAGCATTTTAGCCTTGTTTTCGAGCTCAGGATAGACCTCTCCCCTTTTAAGGATCTTTAGCGTTGTCAGGCCGGCGGCCATGGCCAACGGGTTCCCGGAAAGGGTGCCGGCCTGATAGATATCCCCTTCCGGGGCCATCCCGGCCATGATTTCTTTACTCCCGCCGTAAGCGCCCACGGGCAGCCCGCCCCCTATGATCTTACCTAAGCAGGTGAGATCAGGCATGATATCATAAAGCTCCTGGGCTCCTCCGGGCCCTACCCGAAATCCACTGATCACCTCGTCAAAGATGAGGAGTGCGCCATGCTCACGGGTTATTTCCCTTAATCCTTGCAGAAAATCATCATGGGGTACAATGACGCCCATATTGCCGGGAATCGGCTCGACAATGACCGCCGCGATTTCAGGGCCGAACTTGTTAAATGCCTGATCCACGCCATTCATGTCATTAAAAGGGAGTGAAATCGTGTGTTTGGCCAGGTCCCGGGGTACTCCAGGACTTCCGGGAATGCCGAGTGTTGCGACCCCGGAACCTGCCGATACTAACAGGCTGTCAGCATGCCCATGATAACAGCCGTCAAACTTAATAATCTTTTCCCTGCCCGTGTCTCCCCTGGCAAGCCGGATCGCGCTCATGGTGGCCTCTGTTCCTGAGTTTACCATGCGGACCATTTCAATGGACGGAACCATCTTTACTATTATTTCAGCCATTTCCACTTCCAGCTTCGTGGGGGCTCCGTAACTTGTTCCACTGCGCAATGCTTTTTCCAGGGCCTGGACCACTTCCGAATGGGCGTGGCCCAAAATCATCGGGCCCCATGAACAGACATAGTCGATGTATTCGTTTCCATCCTCATCCCAGAGAAGGCAACCGTTTGCCTTTGATATAAAAGGCGGGTCAATGCCCACGGCCTTTCCCGCCCTTACCGGGCTGTTCACCCCGCCTGGAATAAAGGTCCTGGCCTTTTGAAATAAAGATTTAGAGATCTCTCCCATTATTTTCTCCAAAAAGATGTGTGTTTTTGAAATATTCCATACTCGTTTTTTTAAATTCCTTCTCGCTGAAGAGAAGGATATAATTATCAATTTTTACAGCGCGAGACATGCGATCTGCTATTCGGTAACATTCATCCGGGTTGCTGCCGTGGATCATGGTGTAGAGGTTGTATTGCCAGTCCTTTTGGGGTTTTCTCTGGTAGCAGTGGGTGACCTCTCGAAACCGGGCCAGGATATTGCCGGTTTCCTCTATCAGGTCATCGGGCACGAACCAGGCAACCATGGCATTGGAACTGAATCCTGCCTCCTGATGTCTCAATGTGGCCCCGAATCGCCTGATGATGCCTCGTTTTTTCAGGTCATTAGCCCGGCGCAATAATTCTTCTTCGGACATGCCGATTTTGTCTGCCATCACTGCAAATGGTCTTCGGTTAAGGGGAAGATCTCCCTGGATAAGGCTTATGACCTTTTTATCCAATTCATCAATCACGATCAAATAACCCTCCGCGCGGGGTTTATCCCTAACATCGAGGGTGAGGGGATACCCCGATTTATTTTTCCATTGAAAACCTGGTACTCCCTCCGGGCCGTAGGCCCTATGGGCCGGAGGCTGGGACCGTCGAAGATCCCGCTACGCGGGAGTCAGAGCTAAATGGCTCTGCCTTGGAGTTTTGTGTCAAAAAATACAAATTACAAGCACCAAAATACAAATAAATCTCAAGCTCCAATATTCAATGACCAAAACCGGATTAAAAAACGAACGTCCAACATCGAACATCGAACTTCCAACGTTGAATTATGGTACGCCTTCGGCGTTTCAATTTTATTGAAAAAAAGGAGCGAAGCGACACCCTCATTCGATGTTCGATGTTGAGCGTTCGATGTTCGACGTTCATCATGGGGACGCTCCCCTTTTTGTACCCGATGAATACATCCACCTTCTCATCTTCCAGAAGCTTCTTAGCCGTCTCCCTGATCTTTTCAGTGTACTCGAGCATTACGCCACCTCAGCCCTTCTCTTGA
>JAFDAP010000065.1 GCA_019313765.1 Deltaproteobacteria bacterium
ATGACAAAAGCGGGTTTCACCTGAGCATTAACGGCCATATACTCAAGCCGGGAGAAAACCGGAGTGTGGATTTGTTATTCAGGGGGGCCTTGGGAAGCAGGGAACATGAGGTCCTTGTCAAAAAAGACGGAATGATATTGGGAAGGATCCGTTTGGCCCTTGAATAAAATGCTTTATTACATCCCATCATTCATTTCGCCCACATATGCCAGCTCGATCGAATCCTCCCATGGATCAGCATTTTTGACCTCAACGAATATCTTCTCTCCAGGTTTAAAGATTATGCCGTTTTGCCGCTTGATCTCCGCGACAAGGAAAAAATCCTTTAAAACAATACGATATTTTCTCTTAAACTCATCTAAGACCACGGCCCTGTATTCTTTACCCTGATGCCGGCTGAGAAATTTCAAGACCCAGTAGCGCAGGCGGTTTCTTTTTATTGTGTCAAAACTTTTTATGACGGGCTCAATGGTCATTCCGATCTCTTCCAATTGTTTTTCATTGCAAACCGGCTCCTTTCCCATAAAAAAGTCTTTGATTTGACGCTGGACCACAAGATCAAGGTATCGCCGTATGGGAGAAGTGCCCTGGACATAGACGTCTAATCCCAGTACGCTGTGAGGATTCGGTGTGGTGCTCAGTTGAAGGCGGCGAAGTTTTCGGCGCTGCTGGAAGACATAATAGAGATATCCCGACTCCTCCAGGGTTAATCTTTCACCGGGTTCTTCCTGGGTCCTGAAAAGAACCGGAATTAGGTTGTCCCTGCAAAACCTGGCTATCAGGCAGTTATAAAGGATCATGAATTCGGCGACTATCATCCTGGATGGGGTGTTTTGATCCACCACTTCAATGGGCGGTGTTGAACCGGTCTCGAATTTGAAGTGCAACTCAGGGAGTGAAAGAGTAAGTGCCCCCCGGTTAATCCTTTCATGTCGCAGGATCCGGCTCAACTCATACATTTGTTTCAAGATGTCCGCCTGGCTTGCATGATGACCGAGGACCGGGCCCGGGCCAACCGTGCCCAGCATTTCATTGACCTCGTCATAGGTCAGCCGGTCCTGAACCCGAACCACACTTGGCGCCAACCTGTAATCCAACAGTTTGCCGGTTTTGTCAAAACGGGCCAAAAGGGATATGGCCTGCCTGTCGCACCCCTGTTTAAGACTCAGTGCATCCTGGGAGAGATCGGGGGGGAGCATGGATATCTGCCGCCGGGGCATATAAAGAGACGATGCCCTTTCCTTGGCCGTCCTGTCAAGGATGCTGTCCTGCAAAATGAATGCTGCCACGTCTGCAATGTGTATGCCCAGGTCCAGGGTATCTTCGGTCATTTCAAGGCTCAAGGCATCATCAAAATCGCGGGTCAACGGGCCGTCTATGGTAAGGGCAGGGATTTGTCTAAGGTCCTCGCGGCCCTTAAAATCGATTTTTGATTCGGCCAAGCGGGCCGATTCGTCCAACTGATCCTTTGTGAAGGCGGCTTCAATCCCTAATCTGAGCAGATCCAGGTTCTCATCTTCTTCCCACACACCTAAGCGGATGAGCAGGTTCCTGGTCTCCCGGATATCGGAGATGCCTGCCCGTGAAAGCAGTTCCTTTCCGTATTTGAAGTCCGGCACTTCTTTTCCGAAAAGGGCTAATTGAATCAGCAGATTGACGATATCATCCCTGTACCGGGGATCTTCAGCAGCCCTTCCTGCCTGCACGTCCTTCAGCCAGGCACTTCCCTGGATGAGCCACTCTTCTTTTAGGGCCTCTTCTTCTCTTTGTTTTATGATCAGGTTGACCCTTTCCTCGGAGTTTGGATGGAAACGGCCGTCTTTCATCTTGAAATGAAGGTGATTTTCGAACAGAGCCCTCACCAATGCGGAGATGTGGTCGTCGTCAATGGATTCACCAAAAACAAGATTGGCAAGGTATTTATGGTCAAAGCTCTGATTCTCATCCTTAGTGAGTTCCCATAGTTCCCTGACGTCAATCCGGCCCTTGAGCCTGTTTCTTGCCTCTTCAGCCTGGTTCAGCTTCTCCAGGAGCTCTTCCCTTGGCCTCAGGATGTCAATGGTAGATCCTGAAATGAGGACTGCCCTTTTTGGTGAAAGATTGATCAGGCGGTTTGAGGGTGTCAACAGGTGCAGCCTGTTGACCCTGTCCTGCAGGCAAAGGGTGCAGACAAATCTGCCCTGATCAATGTATTCAATTATCCTGCCTTCATTCATATTGGAACCCGGGGCTTTCTTAGCGTTGCATAGGAGGCTGTCCGAGAATGGCTTCGTAGCGAGATCGAGCGAAAGTTTTAAGGGCAAGTCGAAGATCCCGGACTTTGAGCGGGAGCGACAAGGCCAAAACGGCCGTAGGCGTAGCAGTAGCCTACGTTGAGGACGTTTTGAGCTTGACAACGCAGCCATCAGAATTTGCAGCTGATCGCAGTAGAAGTCTATTCTCGGACAGCCTTCTAGATGTTTAGTAACAACTGGCATATGTTCTGTCAACAGCGGGATTATGAAGTGCCCTGCCATAATTGCAATTGTCCCGTTACTCTGGTAGAATATTTATAGCCGTTCAAGGGTTCAATAGTTCAGGAGTTCAGGGTTTACCGAAAATCTAAATTTTATTTTTGACAGGATTAACAAGATGGACTGGATTGTTTTAGTCTTGCCTGTCTGTGCGTTGCACCTGTCTGGGCCTGCCCCGTACTTGATAAGGGGGTGAGGAAGGATGAAGGTCACAAGATATCGAATTGGCGCTTCAAATCTAATATAGGATTGAAAAAATGGATATACAGGATGCAAAAATCTTGTCTATCCTGTAATCCTGTCTGAGGTTTTAGTAGTCGAACAATGGAAAGAATACATGGACAAATCAATATTCCGCAAAAGGATAAAAGGTCTGAGGCAGAACTTGGCCCGAATGGATTGTGACACGGCATGGATCATTCAGCCTGAAAACAGGCGATATCTATCGGGATTTAGGGCCGAAGACAGTCAAATAACAGAGTCATCCGGTTCTCTTCTCATAAACGAGAGCCAGTCTCTTTTGGCAACAGACTCGAGATACACTCTGGATGCGGAAAGAGACGCCGTGGACTTTGAGGTTCAAACCCTGAAAAAGGGACTGATGGAGGGCCTGCCAGGGCTGTTGAAGCGCATGGGCACGAAGAACCTGGGCTTTGAAGGGGACTATTTGACATGGGTTCTCCACCGGGAGTTGTCTGAGAGACTTCTTGAAGATTCACCTTCTGTTCGCCTTATGCCCTTGAACGGGTTAGTGGAGGAAATGAGGGAGGTGAAGGATGAAATGGAGATCGGGACATTAGAGGAATCTGCGGACCTGATGTCGGGAATCTTAGATGAGGTTATCACCGGACTCGGACCGGGCATGACGGAAAAGCAGGTGGCCTGGCAGATTGAGGGCCTTGTACTGGAGTCAAGGGCAGAGGGGCTTGCATTTCCATCCATAGTGGCATCAGGCCCCAACAGTGCATTGCCTCACGCCGTGCCCACTGACAGGAAATTGGAGAAAGGAGCCCCGGTTATCCTGGATGTTGGCCTGAGATTAAACGGCTATTGCTCCGATATGACCCGAACGGTTTTTTTGGGCGATCCTTCACCCGATTTCATAGAAATATACAGGACTGTGCGTGAGGCCCAGACCGCTGCATTAAAAGAGGTTCGGTCAGGAGTTATGAGCAATTACCCGGACGCCGTTGCAAGGGAAGTTATCAACGATGCCGGGTTTGGAGATTACTTCGGACACGGTCTCGGACATGGTGTCGGACTCGCTACCCACGAAAGGCCCAGGCTTTCGCCATTGAAACCGACAAAGCTCAAAAAAGGAATGGTCGTGACGGTGGAACCCGGTATTTATGTCCCCGGAAAGGGAGGGGTTCGGCTTGAAGAAATGGTGGTCATTGAAGCAGATGGCCCAAGGATCCTCACCAGGGCCGGTAACTTTTATGATTTCGCCTCCTGACGTATTGGCATTTCTCGAAATAACTTAGGCCTTTTAAAGAGACTTTTTTGACAGGATTAACAGGATGGTCAGGAATAAAATCCAAATTACAAATACCAAACTACAAATAAATCTCAATATTCAATGACCAAAACTGACTTGGTTCCCTAAGGGAGAGTTCGTTCATTAGGTTTTGGCATAAGGGTTCCCAAAACTTGTTTGGAGTTTTGAATTTAAGTCATTGGAATTTGTTTGCTATTTGGGATTTTTACCAAATTAACTACTCCGTTAACGGATAGGAAAATGGACAACCTGGCAGATCAATTTATCAATTATCTCAGGGTCGAGCGGGGCCTCGCCGATAACACGGTCCAGGCATACAGCAGGGATTTGACCAGGTTCTTTCTCTTTCTCGAAGAGCGAAAACTCTCTCCCCTTGAGATATCGAGGGACCGGATCACGGAACATGTGGGCATGTTGGCAAGGCGACTTTCTTCTAAGAGCGTGGTCCGCAACATCTCTGCCATAAAGACGTTTTTCCGGTTTCTTGTGTCAGAAGGCATGATAAAGAGCAGCCCTGCAAGGCTTCTTGAAACACCACGGCTCTACCGAAGGCTGCCGGGTGTCTTGAGCCAGGCGGAAGTGGAAAGGCTCCTTTGCCAACCCGATCCCTCCAAACCGGTAGGGCAGAGAGACAGGGCCATGTTAGAACTCCTTTATGCAACGGGCTTAAGGGTTTCCGAATTGGTGGGTCTAAAAACCTCCAACATTAACTTGGAGGCCGGCTATGTGAGGACCTTAGGCAAGGGTTCAAAAGAGAGAATCGTTCCCATGGGCGAAAAGGCCATGGAGGCCGTGAAAGAATATCTTTCAGACGGCCGACACAAAATGGCAAAAGGAACAAACTCACCATACCTGTTTTTGAATTTCAGGGGGAGGGGCATGACACGGCAGGGATTCTGGAAAATCATCAAGAAGCACGGGAGCGATGCGCTGATCAAAAAGAAGATAACACCACACAGCATAAGACATTCCTTTGCCAGTCATCTTCTGGAGGCCGGAGCTGACTTGCGGTCTGTACAGGTCATGTTAGGACATGCGGATATCTCCACGACACAGATTTATACACACGTCACAAGAGAACGATTAAAGGAACTCCACGAAAGATGTCATCCAAGACCGTGAATAGGAAAAAGGTAACACTTCAGTATTTTGAAAAAGATTCTGACAGGATAACAGGATAAACATGATGCTGTTTCGGGTGAACAAATCATTACAGTTATCCTGTAAATCAAAAAAACCACAGGCTGAAGAAAACGAAAATCCCTCCTCGCCCCCCTTTAGGAAAGGGGGAATGAGGGCGATTTTGTTGGCTTGCCCTTATGGGTTCTGATGATTTATTTAATTATTTCTAGTGTTGTGTTTCGTAATTAAGTTGTCATCTCGACCGGAGGGAGAGATCTTTGAACATGTTGTTTTAATTAAGATTTCTCGCTTCGCTCGAAATGACATTATTGCAGTGTTATTTCGGAAGCGCTCTACTAGTGAATACAAAGTCGAAATCAAACGTAAAGGAAGGGATTTAGACGAGGATTTACAGGATGAGTTTTGATGTTTTTAATCCTGAACATCCTGTCAATCCTGTCAAAGAAGTCTCTTTGATAAACCAAATTGTTGCGGAAAAAGATATATAGATGGCCGAAGTCATAAATCTGAAGGACAAATTTAAGAAACCAACGGATAATTTGGTCTGTTCAAGGCCGTGGGAGTTCCGCAGGGCGGATTGGGAGACCATCCATTTTATTCAGATGTTGAGATCTGAGGCTGAGGGGCTGAAACAACACCGGGAGAAGATTCTTCCCTCCCATTTTTCACTTAAAGGCGGCATGGCTTACACGATCAGGGCCATATACGCCAATAGAGAGAATGAGGAGAGGATGCGGGATATCTACTATCTCACAGGGCTAATGGACTGTATGATCAACCAGGTTAATCCGGTTTTGAGGACGGACCTTTTAAGGGCCATGTACAAGAAGGTTTTTGCAATGAAAGAGGCGCTCAACATACACTGGTACGGGCCTCTCGATCAGGTCCTGCTTCCCATAGATTCCCGGTTTCACAACGAATTCGAATACAGGGCCTTGTTAAAGAACGCATGTACGATGAAAGAGCTTTATGGGGCCATCAGGATGGGGACGGATGAAATGTTTGATATCCTTTCCCTCGAGTATGTTTTTTATTGCCCGCATGTGGGAGGATGATCATGGAGATACAAACACAAGAGCAACTCACGGCAGAAATCAACCGGTTGAAGGACAGCTTGGCCCAAAAGGATCGGGAAATTGAAAAGATGAAAGTGGGCGGTTTTTTTCTTGAGACCCTGTTTGACGGTATCGACGAACAGATCATGGTCATTGATCCCAAATTTGTTATCCAGGACGTCAACAGGGTTTTCCTCGAGCAGTACGGTATGAAAAAGGAAGATGTGTTGGGAAAAAAATGCCATGAAATCACATACCAGTCGGACAGCCCCTGTGCTTTTGGAAGGCGGTTATGTCCCCTTGAAAAGGCTAAGGAAACAGGTCAGAGGGTTGAGGTGACCCACAATTATAAAACCGAGGAAGGAGAGCTGAAAGAACTTGTTCGGATTGTGCATCCCCTGGCTATCAAAGGAAGGACGCCCGAATATTTTGTGGAGATTTCCAGGGACGTGACAGAGTATCGAAACCTGATCCTGAAACTTAAAGCATCCGAGAAAAAATTCAGGACCATACTCGATACGGCGACCGATGCGATCCTGAGCATTGATGCGAATCACAAGATCGTGCTTTTCAATAATGCAGCCCAGCAAATATTCGGATATTCGAGGTCCGAAGTGTTAGGGAAAGACCTTAGTATGCTGGTTCCCCTGCAATACGGCGACCATTCCAGATTTGTGAAAAGGTTTTTGGAGGAGAAAACCTCCAAGGTTATGGGAAAAACGCTGTCCTTAACCGCTCTCAGAAAGAATGGGGAAGAATTTCCCATCGAATTGGGGCTTTCCTATCACGAAATTAAGGGGGACATCACATTTGCTGCTATCATAAGAGATGTCTCTGCGCAGAAACAATTAGAAAAGAGTTTATTGCAGTCCGAGCGTCTTGCCGCAGTGGGCCAGACCGTGGCACATGTAGCCCATGAAATCAAGAACCCCCTCATGATTATAGGCGGTTTTTCCCAGCAGATTAAAAAGAGTCTGATGGAGGAAAAATCGATACAAAAGATAGATATGATTCTTGATGAGGTCAGCCGGTTGGAAAACCTGGTTGCGAACTTAGGCGATTTTACCAAGGAGTACACCCTGATGAAAAGGCCGGCCGATATCAATTCGGTGATCGGGGATGTGCTGAAATTGATGGGAGAGATATACCCTTCTGAGAAATGTGGGTTTACTGTAAGCCTGTCTCCCGACCTTAAGGAGATAAATTGCGATCCCGACAAGCTTAAACAGGTATTCATAAATATAATTGCCAATGGTATTGAGGCCATGGAGGACGGGGGAACGATCACGATACGCACCGGAGAATGGTCCCGGGGGGTGGAGGTTCGTATCAGCGATCAAGGGATCGGCATCGATGAGGAAGGTCTGGATCATATTTTTGAGCCGTTTTACACCACCCGTGAAAGGGGGTCGGGCCTCGGTCTTTCCATTTCCTACAAGATCGTGGCGGCCCACAAGGGCGAGATATCCGCTGAAAGCATGTTGGGCCAGGGGACGACCTTTGCTATTAGACTTCCGGCCACTTAGTGTCCATCCAGAAATGGCCCTTTTTCACAATCTCAGCGTCAATCTGCGGGGTTAGTTGTTCCCGCCTTCCGAGGCGGGACGCCCAACCCCTTGACTTCTCCCGCTCAAAGTCCGGGATCTTCGACTTGATCTTGTAAAAAATTGCTCATTTCTGAA
>JAFDAP010000600.1 GCA_019313765.1 Deltaproteobacteria bacterium
TCCAGGGATGAGCGAATGATGATCGGAAGCTTTGTTCCGGCCAACACGCCACCGAGTTGACACGAGCCAAGGCAGCCCAGAAACTGGGCAGTGATATTGGCGGATTCGAGGTCCGGAAAAAGATATATATCCACATCTCCAGGCACCGGACTATCGATTCCTTTATGCCGTGCCGCGAGAACGGATTCGGCATTATCCATGCCCAGAGGCCCTTCTATGAGTGCATCTCCGAACTGTTTCCGTTCCGACATTTTGGAAAGGATCGCGGCATCCAGCGTGGACGGTATTGAAGGATTGACAAGTTCCAGCGGACCGAGGGCGGCAATGTTAGGGCGGTCTATTCTCAGGTCTTTTGCCACACGGATTGCATTTTCCACAATATGGACCTTTTCATTTAGCCCGGGAGCGCTATTGATAAGGGTATCGGTAAGAAGTGTTAGTCGAGCATTTTTTGGCGCCATGAACACACTCACATAACTCAATAAGTGACTCTCGATCTGCGCATCTGATTCGATGAGTAGGGAAAAGAATTTTCTGTCCAAGGGACCCGTATCAAGTAAGGCTTCCGCTTCTCCTTCTTCTATGAGACGCAGCGCCTCTTGTCTGGCCTCTAATATATCGGAATCAACGAAATGAACATCCATTTTGTCTCTGAGTTCCGAGAAGGAACCACCGCATGCAACCGGATCAATCCAACCCTGATCCCGGGCAACGAGTATGGCGGCAAGCGCCTCAAGCCGGGACGCATTTTTCATCTCCTCCTTGATGATTCTGCAAGCACAAGTCCAAGGGCCAGGTTCCGTGTGCGGGCCTTGTATCCATCAGAGCGGGATGGCGTAAGGGCAATCAGGCCGGCGCCTACTGTGACGCATTGCCGGATGCCACCTATGAGATGATCAATTGTTTTTACCAGGATATTTCCCGCCTCGATGTTCGGGACCAGAAAGAGATCCGGGAACGTCTCTGCCTTCTCGCGATTTCCATCGAAGAATTCAAGAAGAGTGGTCCCCGTTTCCATGGTGCATTTTCCGAATCGGCCTTTGTCTGCCATGCTTTTCAACCTATCTGCATGATCGGCGACGATTGAAGGCTTGCCGTCAAGGTGCATGGCTGCGAGGGCCATAATCCTCGGAGTGTCGCAGCCAAGAGATCGCAACACCTGAATGGCATTTGCCAGGATCTGTTTTTTGGTGGTCAGGTCCGGCAGGATATTTACTCCGGGATCAGTGATGACGAAAATCTTGTTGATGCCCGGTGCCTGATGAAAACACAGGGTGCAGGGTGTTTGATCAGGCGCCAGTTGCCGGGTTGCCCTGATCAGCGCCCTGTAGAGATAGGTGGTCAAGATGTTTCCCTTGACCACAAAACTCACTTCTCCTCTTATCACCATATCAAGACATAGATTTGCAGCCCCTTGAGGATCGCTTTGATCATTAACTTCCACGTCCTCGATGGGCAAGTGGGCCTCTTTGGCAACGGCCTCGATATGGGCCTTTTCTCCAATAAGAACAGGGCTGATTAGCCCTTCTCTCATACCCTCCGCTGTGGCCCGCATGACGGCGGCATCATCAGGAAATAAGATGGCGACCCTTTTCGGGCCTAATTCCCTTGCCCTAACTGCAATTTCATCAAAGTCTTTGTACATGGCCATTAATCCATAAACTCATGCGCTAATTGGTCAGGGCATTAGATCTGTATTTGTTATATTTGTATAAAGCCGAAAGTGCCTTGATAGCCCTTTCTGACGATTGAAAGACAGGCAGGGAATGGGCCTCAATCAACTCAACCAGTTCCATTTCCTGCTTCTCCATGGAGGAACACCACATGGCAAATGGTTTCCCGCTCTTTTTCATGTTTAAGATTAATTCAATGTATTGCTTGGTAAGAGAATGAGCCGTTTCTTCCGAGCCATTTCGGTTTGACGATGTAAAATGTGTCAGATCAGGGGGCATCTGCATGATTGTGCAGTCCACATTTTCATCCTCCGGTATGGCAGACAAAGTCCTGAACCACGTGGGAAGATCGGAGAGGTGAAATTCCATGCATACACCGGCGTCAAATGGGTTTAATGGGATTTCCCACGAAGGTAAGATTCTTTTGAGCTTACGATAGGTCGCATCACTCGGGCGGGCCGGCTTGAGGCCATTCATCTCACAGGCATCCGT
>JAFDAP010000066.1 GCA_019313765.1 Deltaproteobacteria bacterium
CATAACATCTGCATCAATTGTGTCGCTCCCGGTTTTACGGATACAGAGGCAAGTCGAGGTTTAGCCGATGTGACTAAATATGATACGTCCAAGACACCCTTGAGACGGCTGGAAACGCCTGCGGACCTGACCGGCGCCGCATTGTTCCTGGCCTCGCCTGAAAGCGACTTTATCACGGGGCAGACCCTGCTGGTGGACGGCGGACGGGCAATGCATTAAATTAAAGGTTCAGGGCTTCAAGAAAACACATTCAAAGGATAATCCATGACAGTATTTGCAGGTAAACTCCTCAGAATTGATTTGAGTAGTAAGAGACATTTCGAAGAAGAAATCCCGGATCAGTATTATAGAAAATTTATTTCTGCGCGAGGGCTCAGTGCCAAATACCTCTATGACGAGCTTAAGCCGGGTGCGGATCCCCTTGGCCCCGAAAATAGGCTGATCCTGTCCATCGGAGTCTTAGGAGGCACGGGGCTCCAGGGTTTTTCCAAGTGGGCCGTCACAACTAAAAGCCCGTTGACCGGTACCATCTTTCGCTCTATCACGGGAGGAAATTTTGGCGTATGGATGAAGCATGCCGGATATGATCTAATAATCATCCAGGGGCAAGCACAAACGCCTTCTTATGTCCATATAGGTAAAGGCACCGTTCATTTCCAGGGGGCGGAAGACCTTATGGGCCTTGATTATAGAAGACTGCAGGGAAAACTGAAAGAAAGACATGGCCCACACACAGAATCAGCATGTATAGGACCGGCCGGGGAGAAGCTCGTACGGTACGCCGTCATCAACTCGGGAGAACGCACTGCTTCTCGGGGTGGGGTGGGGACGGTCATGGGGTCCAAGAACTTAAAAGCCATTTCCATCAATGTGCCTGTCCGGAAGCCTTCCCCCGTTGACAATGCCAGGTTTAAGGATTTGGTTAAGAAGCAGATCAGCATTTTAAAGGAGCATCCCCGCAGAAAAAACATGACCACCCTGGGAACTCCATACATTACTACTGTTGTCGATGGACTGGGCATTTTACCGGTCAGAAATTTTCAGGAAGGGAGCATCCAGGCCATTGAGGAGATCTCCGGCAAGGAGTTTCACGCGTTGAAAAAAGCAAAGGCCGGCTGCCATGTCTGTATGACCAGATGCGGAGGGATGCGCGATGTTACAAAAGGGCCGCTTCGTGGGTCGAAAATCGACGGACCGGAATACGAGTCGATCTTTGCCTTTGGTCCGTTACTGGGTCATACTGACAAGCAGTTTGTTATAAATGCCAATGCCCTTTGTGACTATTACGGCATAGACACCATAAGTACAGGGGTTTGCATAGCCTATGCCTGTGAATTATTTGAAAAAGGAATCATTTCAACGTCTGATACCGACGGCCTTGACCTTAGCTGGGGAAACGAAGAGTCAGTTTTTTCCTTGATTCAAAAGATCGGAAAGAGAGAAGGATTTGGCAGTCTGTTAGGAGAAGGGGTAAAGAGAGCGGCCGGGCATATGGGTGGGGAGACTGACTTTTATGCCATGCACATCAAAGGACTGGAGATTCCGGGTTATGACCCCAGAGGGGTTAAAGGATATGCATTAAGTATGGCCACATCAAATATCGGCGGAAGCCATATGTATGGCCGGCCCAGGGAAGAGCTCAGTGGGATTGTAGACTCATTTACAGAGGAAGGAAAGGGGCCGTCAATCGCCCAGGTCCAAAAGGAACAGGCATTGGAGGACTCTCTAATCGCCTGTACATTTGGAAATACGGGGCTGGATCTCCGGATGTACTCCGAACTTCTCACAGCCGCAACAGGGATTGAAGAGTTTAGGAACGCAGAGAGCTTATTAAAAACTGGAGAAAGAATCGTCTGTATCGAAAGGTGCTTTAACGTTAGAGAGGGGTTCGGGCGCAAGGATGATTCGCTCCCAAAACGAATGACTTCCGAACCGTTAAGGAATGCCGGACCCTCCACCGGCCAGGTCGTTAAAAACCTGGATAAACTCTTAGACGAGTATTACGAAGCGCTTGGCTATACAGGTGAAGGTATCCCGAGTGTTGACAAATTGAAAGATCTTGGGATTGAAGAATTAGCAAAAGAAATTATAAACGACAGAAGATTCCTTGCAAACTGACAGTTGAGCTATACAGGGCGATCATCCTCTTTCTGGTACTAATGATCCCCTATTGTGACCTGCAGCAATGGATACTTCTGGCGTAAAAGCAATGGCCGAAGGCAGGGCGCCCTGTCAATATCCATGGGGCCCCTTCCTCTACCAAAAACCATTATCATAAGGAGGAGAAAAGATGAAAACCTATGATGTAGTTCCTGGGCTTGAGTTTGATGAGAAAGTAGACCTTGAAAAATCACCCGCATGGTTTTTGGATGCAACCCACTCCGTGCCTCCCTGGACCCCCATGTTCGGATGGTTCTGGATTAACTTCTGCCGTCATGGGATGCAGTACGGGGCCGAGAAACTGAGCCTGCCTACGGTCAAGGGCTGGGATTGGAGGTTTAAGGACGGAGGCGGGTATCTCACCCTGAACCTTGTCATGGATGAAGGAGAGCGAAAGGAACGTGAGGTCAGATTCAAGGAGGCCATTCGTCCCTTCATAGACGACTATGACAAGCTATGGGGCGATTATATAAATGAGATGCTTGGCCACTACGAAAAGTTGAAGGCCTGCGACGTAGATACTGCCGGCAACACCGAGCTTCTTGCGAACTTCGAGGACACTGTAAACGTGTGCAGGCGTATGTGGGAGATCCACATGCACATGATGTATGGCGTCTACACCGCCTTCATCCTCTTTGAGAATGTATGTAAGGATACCCTTGGTATAGACGACACCCATCCCACCTTTCATGACCTCTTGCGGGGTTTTGACAACAAAGTGTTCGAGGTGGACAGGGAACTCTGGAAGTTCTCCAAGAAGGCGGAGGAAATGGGCATCTCCGATATCATTCTCAACAGCAAGGCGGAGGACGCCCTCGCCGAGCTCAGGGGAAATGACGCCGGCAAAAAATGGCTTGAAGAGCTTCAGGTCCTCCTTGATGAGGATGGATGGCGCATGCAGCGCATGAGCGAGATAAACTTGCCTACCTGGGTGGAGGACCCCACGCCTGCCATAGCCAGCGTTAAGTTTTTCCTGAAGCAAGGGGGGGATTTTGACCTGGATGTGGAGAGGAAGGCCCTGGCCCAAAAGCGCGAGGAGGCCACAAAGGAAGTCCTGGAGAAAGTCCCGGAAGACCAGAAGGGCTGGTTCAATACGCTTCTCGGGCTTGCCCAGAAGACGGGCTCCTTCAGCGAGGAACACAACCACTACCTTGACCTTTATACACATGCCCTAATGCGAAGGTCGTGCATTGGGATAGGGAGGAGGCTGGTCGCTGCTGGAGTGATTGACGATGCGGAAGATACCTTTTTTCTCATCCCGGATGAGATCAGGGCCGTTACCCTCGTGCCGGATGGATCAAACCTCAGACATATTGTGGAGCGTCGGCGCAAAGAGTGGGAGGGCTGGTGCGGCAAAGAGAATCCGCCCGCCATCCTCAAAGAAGGCTTTTCCATGGATGACGCCATGGGGGTCCTCGTGCAGTCCAATGATCCCATCGCCCTCAAGGTGGTGGTAGGCTCTATGCCTGTTCCCAAGCCGGAATTGAATGCCGATCTATACGGCATATGCGGCTCCGGAGGAGTGACAGAAGGTCCGGCCAGAGTGATCATGGAGGAGTCCCAGCTTGATGAGGTGGAGAAGGGGGATATACTGGTGGCAGCATCAACGGCCCCGACCTGGACCCCGGTTTTCGGCCTTCTTAAGGGTGTTGTGGTTGATAGGGGAGCGAGTCTCTCACATTCAGCCATCGTGAGCAGGGAGTATGGAATCCCCTGCGTTATCAATGTGTTTGAGGGAACCGCCAAAATAAAGACGGGCCAGCGCATAAAGGTGGATGGTGACAACGGAGTTGTATATATCCTGGATAAGTAAGCACAATCCGACCCTTCATCCTGTCCTCTCCCCTCGGGGGGAGAGGGCTAGGAGGCTGTCCGAGAATGGCTTTGTCGCGAGACCGAGCGAAAATTTCGAGGGCAAGGCGGCAAGCCCAAAACGACCGGAGACGTAGCAGTAGCCTACATTGAGGGCGTTTTGGTCTTGCCAACGCAGATCCTCGGTATTTAAAGCCGGTCGTAGCAGAAGCCTATTCTCGGACAGCCTCCTAAGGTGAGGGGTGAACTACCAGGTGGGCACGAGCAGGAGGAGTTAGGCATGGGATCTCAATTCGAGTATATTCTCTGGTTTGAAGAATGCAACAAAAGCGCTCTTCCCCTTGTAGGAGGAAAGAATGCAAACTTAGGGGAGATGGTGAATGCGGGTATCAGGGTCCCTCCGGGATTTGCAGTAACGAGTAAGGCATTTAAGCAGTATATGGACAAAGAGGGGCTATGGGCTCAGGTCAGGGACGCATTATCTGATGCGTCTGTTGATGACATAAAGGCCGTGTCCAAGGCTGGAAGCGCAATCCGCCAGGCCATCCTCTCCACACCCATCCCGGATGATATACAAGAAGAAATAATAACCGCATATGATTTCCTGTGTGAGAAATGTGACGTAAAAGACCTTCCCGTGGCCGTAAGATCCAGCGCCACGGCAGAGGATCTGGATGATGCGAGTTTTGCAGGCCAACAGGATACCTATCTCTGGATATGGGGAAATGATGAGGTTGTCAAGGCAACCCATGAGTGCTGGGCAAGCCTCTTTACCGACAGGGCTATTATTTACAGGATGAGGGCGGGTTTCCCCCAGGACGGGGTCCTTATAAGCGTGGGCATACAGAAGATGGTGAAGTCCAGGTCCGCGGGGGTGATGTTCACCCTCGACCCAGTGACAGGAGACAGGTCCAAGATCACTATTGATGCAAACTGGGGATTTGGCGAAAGCATCGTGCAAGGCATGGTCTCCCCTGATAACTTCATTATCGAAAAGAACTCCCTTTCGATAAAACAGAGTATCATAGGCCAGAAAGATCAAAGATTTGTTGCAAAGGGATGTGGTACTATTGTCGAGCCTGTACCTTCTGAGCAGCAGATGATCCCCTGCATCAGCGTCGCAGAAGTGATAGAAATCGCAAAGATGGGAATGCGCATTGAAAAACATTACGGAGCCCCACAGGACATCGAGTGGGCCATAGACGCGGATTTGCCGTTTCCGGAAAATACCTTTTCGACACAATCCAGACCTGTAACGGCCGCTGGGAAGAGGGACTTCGGTAAAAAGGTCATGAAAGAGGAAGGAAAAAGTGATACAGATCATATAATTGATCTTATGCTTAAGGGGTTTAGCAAATAAAGAGGTGAATCATGTCAGACAATCGATTATTAGATGGCAAGAAGGTTCTCATAGTAGATGATGAGCCTGACGTACTGGACGTTTTGGAAGAAATGTTGGACATGTGTGATGTTTCAAAAGCTTCCACATTTGAGGAAGCCAAAGAACTCCTGGAAAAAAATGATTTCGACATGGCTATTTTGGATATTATGGGTGTTGACGGCTATAAGCTATTACACATTGCCAAACACAGAAAGATAACTGCCGTTATGTTGACAGCCAACGCATTGAGTCCTGACAATCTCGTAAAATCCATCAAAGAAGGGGCTGATTCTTACCTCCCCAAAGAAGAAATGAGTGATATCACGACTTTTTTGATTGATATATTAAAATCCCAAGAGGACGAGGAATCTACCTGGGAGCCCTGGCATAAGAGATTGTCTTCTTCCTATTTTGATAAGAAATGGGGCGCTGCCTGGAAGGATCAAGACCGGGAATTTTGGAAAAAATTCAAGGCCGATAAAAAATCTCGTTAATCCCTGGCCCAGACCTGGTTTTAAAAGCAGTGGCTATCTCAAAGCTTCATTTTATGCTTAATAACAACACATAAACGAAACTGGTCATGACGCGCCAGGGCAGGCCTGTAATCCTGTCTAAAAATCTTTAATAGGGAACTATTACGAAAAATGTTGATTAAACCGGACTGCATTCCTTGCATATTGAGGATGTCGATCACAGCAATAAGGAAACTGGCCCTGAATGAGGATGCTGTGAAGGGATTGTACAGCAGGATATTGGAAATTCCTTCATTGAGGGGCCAGTTCTGGGATATTACAAGTGCGGAAATTATTGAGCTTGTATGGGGAAAAATTGCTGATACGACAAAAAGTGCAGATCCGTTTTATTCGCTGAAGTTAGAACAAAACAAGAGGATTATGGAGGTTTATCCCTTCCTGGAAAAATTAGTGGATGAGGCTTCCGACCCTCTCTATACTGCTGTTAAACTTGCCATACTTGGAAATGCCATTGATGTCATGATCAGTGACAGCAGACAGTACATTGAGAGCTCAATCACGGAAAAGCTGGAAGCGCCAATTTCAAAAGCGATGTATGGGGAATTTAAAAAGCGCCTCAAACAAAGCAGGCGGTTGTTGTTTTTTGGGGACAATGCCGGTGAAATTGTGTTTGACAGGTTATTGATCGAGACAATAAGAAAAATGTATGATCCTGAAATCTCCTTTGTGGTCAGGAGTGTCCCCGCGCTTAATGATGCAACCCTTGATGAGGCAAGGGTGGTAGGCATAGACAAGATAGCAACACTTGTTGAAAACGGTATTGACGGTCCTTTGCCCGGCACTATCCTGAAAAGATGTTCGAACGAAGTAAACGATTTAGCCCGCCGTGCCGATTTGATTATCTCCAAAGGCGGGGGGAATTTTGATACTTTGGAAGAGGAAAAAGGGTTCTTGAAGGATAAGATAACCTTCATGCTCCTTTCAAAATGTGACCCCTATTACCAGTACTTTGGAGTGGAAATACATCAGCCCATATTGGCCAATTTTTTTGGCATTAGTTCACCGAATTGACCAAAACCTTTTTTGTATCCATTCACGGAGTATTGGAAATCTCAAATTCCAAGCACCAAATTCTAAATAAATCCCAATATCCAATGACCAAAACTTGGTTTGTTTTGCACTTGTAGGATGGGTAATTGTATTTTTTTAAATTTATGACTTCAATTTGAGCAACAAATTACAATATACAGATTACAATGATCAAAAGCGGTTTGGAATTTTGAATTTTGGTCATTGAGATTTGTTTGTTATTTGGGATTTGATATTTGGAATTTCAAATAATCCATCATTCCATTGACACACAAGACAAACTTCCCAATACTTTTCCAGTGAAAAAGGGAATTCATATCACAAGCAAATGAAAACATTGACTACATGATACCAAACAAAAGATTGCCCCGGAATCCGTGAATGGTTACCACAAAGTGAATCGATGGGTGAAAGCCATTGACATGACCGGTGCTTTCGGATTACAAAAAGCTTTGCAAAAAGGAGCGGGCCGCATGGCTGCAAAATATAGATTGGGTTAGGGGCTTCGCCCTAATTGGAATGTTGGAATACTGGAACGATGGAATAGTGGGCTTTGGAAAACTGGAGAAGTGGGTTATTGATAAAATCCATCTTGACAATGATCTTGACAATGAAGGCAGAATATTTATATAATTTAATTCCTTTGAAAACCAACATTCCATTATTCCACCCTTCCATTATTCCATGTGTGATGCAGAAACACAGAGCATCAATAAATTGCGTTATTTTCAATAAGTTGTGGAACTTACGAGACGTTTAATTAGGAGTGAAATTATGTCAAATGTCGTTGTAGTGGGAACCCAGTGGG
>JAFDAP010000067.1 GCA_019313765.1 Deltaproteobacteria bacterium
CAAAATCTCTGCGCTCGGGTCGGGAATGGATATCTTTACCTCTGATTTCTTGAGCACCGTGGAAAGACAATTCTTTAAAAAACAAAGGATCAGCAGGCTAAGCAGATAGGACATATGCAGGCCAACAATAACAAAAAATTCATGTCGGATATCAATGTCACGCCTTTTGTTGACGTGATGCTGGTTCTTCTTATTATTTTCATGGTGACTGCGCCTATGATGATGCAGGGTGTGGAGGTCAATCTTCCCCAAACAACCACAAGGCTTATGAAGACCCGGGAAGACCCTTTGATATTAACGGTTAACAAAAAAAGGGAAATTTACCTGGAAAACTACCGGATCAAGCTTGACGGCTTAGAGAAAAAGATCAAAAAGATATTTGAAAACCGTAGAGATAAGGAAATACTGTTGCGGGCGGACAAGGATGTCCCTTACGGATTTGTCATCAAGGTCATTTCGAGGATCAAGAGGGCCGGGATTGATAAATTAGGAATGGTCACCGAACCTGTGGACTGATTCTTATGGAAGCCCTATTGGTTAAACCCAGTTCCAATAACCTGATGGACCCGAAATGGAATAGGATGCTTATCCTTTCCCTGTTCCTTCATTTAGTGCTCTTTTCCACAATCCTGTTTGTTCCGGGTTCCATGCCCACACCGCGTATCAGAGGTACGGTTTATGAAGTGAACCTTGTGGAGGTGCCGGCCCCGGCCCGGTCAAAGGCACAAACAAGCGCTAAGGCAAAGACGGGTAAAAGGCTGTCCGCTCCTAAAAAAACCACCCCGGCCAAACGTATTCGCCAGGCTGAAAAGAAAAAAAAGCCGGTTGTCATCGCCAAAAGGACCCTGACGGCCAAAAAGAAAAAGACCAGGAAACCCAGTGTATCTCCATCCAGGCTTATAGACCGGGCCGTGTCTAAAATCGAAAGGAAGGTCAAGGCCGAAAAGAAAGACCCCATTGGTCAGGCCATTAACAGGATTGAGACGCGGGTAAAGATGGCCGGCGCGCAAGGGACTGTAGGGGGTCGGGCAACTGACGGGATTATTATTGCGCTTTACAAGCAGGAGGTGGAAGACTGGATCAAGAGCAACTGGTCCTATGCGGTTGACCTTACAAGCCCTGAGAAGCAAAAGGACCTTAAGGCCGTTGTTGTTGTAAAGGTCAGAAGTAATGGAACGATACTGAAATCATGGTTTAAAGAGCGATCGAAAAGTGTGATTTATAATCAATCGGTTTTAAAAGCAGTTGAGCGGTCAGACCCCCTGCCCCCTTTCCCGGAAGGCTACAGAAGGACCTTTGATGAATTTGAAATTAACTTCGATCTCAGTGACCTGGAGGAACAGTGATCCGGAGGCTGCTATTTCCATGGGTTTAAGGTTAAAGCTTTTCTTTGGCGCCAGGCGCGCCGGTTTTGCGTGTTGCCGGCTTTGCATCCTGTTTCTTGTCCTTTTTTTTATTCCCGGACAGAGTTTTGGGAGGATATATATAGATATCAATGCCCCTTCTGTTCGGAAATTCAAGATTGCCATCCCGGATTTTAAGTATTTGACCTCCCAAAATGAGCACCCGGACCTGATCACAAAGCTACCGGGGGTCGTATCCAATGACCTTGATCTCAGCGGCTATTTCAGCCCTATGGATAAGGATGCCTTTCTGGAGAAAAAGGGCGCACCGCTTACCCTTGAAGGTATCCGTTTCAAGGACTGGACCGTTATCGGCGCGGACCTTCTTCTGAAGGGCGGTTATATCTGCATAGGCCGCAGCCTGGAAGTGGAGGTCCGGCTGTTTGATGTATTTCAGGGCCGGCAGGTTTTCGGGATGAGGGCCCTGGGAGATGTGGGCCGTTACCGTTACCTGATGCACAGGATTGGCAACCAGATCATCCGGATATTGACCGGTCATGAGGGTATCTTTCTTACGAAACTGGCTTTTGTGGGAAAAGCTTCCGGCCACAAAGAAATATATGTATGCGACTATGATGGGCATAATGTGCGCCAAATAACAGCGGACAAAAGCATTGCACTCTCACCCGCGTGGTCCCCTGATGGAGAAGAACTCACTTATAACTCTTACAAGGACGGCACAGGGCCCATGCTGTATATGAAGAATTTAGGCTCAGGCAGGGTTAAGCGACTCTCAGGCAGAAAGGGGTTGAACATTGGGGCCTGCTGGGCCCCTGATGCAAGCGAGGTGGCATTAACCCTGAGTCTGAAAGGCAACCCTGATATATTTACTATTGATTTAAACGGTAAAATCAAAAAACGACTGACCGACCACTGGGGCATTGATGTTTCGCCCGCGTTTTCGCCGGACGGGAAGAAGATTGCGTTTGTCTCGAACCGATCCGGGTCCCCGCAGATTTACTTGCGCGATCTGATCCGGGGGACTGAGGAGAGGCTGACCTTTGAAGGGAAATATAATACATCCCCTTCATGGTCCGGTTTGAACCGGATTGCCTTTGTGTCAATGGACCGCGGTCATTTTGATATTTACACGATGAGGGCCGACGGCGGTCAACTGAGAAGATTGACAGAGGACCAGGGTGATAATGAAGAACCCTGCTGGTCTCCGGATGGCAGGTACATCATGTTCAGTTCCAACAGGGGAGGCCGTTATCATCTATATATTATGAACGCGAACGGCCAGAACCAGAGAAGGATTACTTTTTTGAAGGGAGATCAGACAGCCCCGTCCTGGGTACGCTGATGGTTCGTTTTCCGATGTTCGGGTAATGCTCAGGATTTTAGAAAAATGGTAACACTTTTCAAAAAACCGCACCCTTGCAATGAAGTTGCAATATCCCCGGATTTTTTAAAAGGCTAAAATATTACGAAAAATAATGTAATTTGATGTTAAATGCTTGAAATAATGAAATGGAAGTGTTATAAAATTTTGATTAGCGGTCTACAGACATATTTTCTCTTGCAAAAAATGATGATTTCAGTGTAAATGGGCGTTACTGAATGATCTCTATTTTTTTTAAGATCAAATTCGTTGAAACCCCAATTTTGTATATTTGGAATAAATTCAAGAATTGAGGAGGTAAAGGGAGCATGAGAAAAAAAATGATCACTGGCTTAATAGCCCTGGCGTTTGTATGTTCGTCATTCTTGGTTATGGTATCTTGCGCAAAAAAGCAGGTCGGGGTTTCCGAAGGCGTTCAGCCAACCCCTGAAGCTAAGGCCACGGTTACCAAACCGGCAACAAAAGCCGACGATGACTACGCGAAAAGGGAAAAGGCGCGCCAGGCAAAGCTCAAGGCGCTCCGGGATGCTCAAATGGTTGCTAATTTCGAAGCTCAGAGCATCTACTTTGATTTCGACAAATCGGATCTGAAACCGGCGGCCAAGGCTACTTTGAAAAACAAAGCGGCCTGGCTTCGCGATCACGTTGCCTATGTGGTCCGTATTGACGGCCATTGCGACGAAAGAGGCACCGCCGAATACAACCTGGCCTTAGGTGAAAGAAGGGCACATGCTGCCAAGAAGTTCCTTATGGCCCTGGGAGTTTCCGAGCATCGTATGTCGGGCATCAGCTACGGCGAAGAGAAACCGGCTGATCCCGGACATAATGAAGGGGCCTGGGCCAAAAACAGGCGGGATGAGTTTAATCTGGTCAAAAGATGGTAGATTGATCTGATGCCGGCCTACTGAAGGCCCTTGGAGTTTGCGTGTTAACTAAATGAGCCGGCCTGGTTCTTAAAGGTCGGCTCATTTGTTCCATAGTTTGAGAAATGACCATGTCTGCCTTTGATAAAAATATTGCGGTTAAACATTGCCTAATTCTTTTTTCCCTTCTGTTTCTTTCCTCGTGTGTCACAACCAAGGAAGATGTTTTATACCTGAATAATCAGATCGTGGCCCTTAATGCCAAGGTCAACAAAATGGACGAAAAAATATCCGGGGACCTTGATGCGATCCATGAAAACCAGGCTGAGTCTGTTGTCGAAACCGACAAGATCAAGGGAGAGATTCAGGATATTTCAGGCCGTGTGGCGGATAACCGTGAACTGGTCAGGCGCGCAGTGGAAAGGGACACCACCGAACAGGATGCCATGAAGGCGACCGTGCATGACCTGAGCCGGCGTATTGCCGAACTGGAAACAAGGGTAAAGCAGATATACGAATATTTAGGACTCGAAGGAACGACCGGAGTGCCGGAAAAGGGCGCGTTAAAGCCTCCCCTGGCAGCTAAAGAACCTGCAAAGCAACTCCCGGTTGCCGAGAAAAATGACGTATTGTCTGACAAGGCGTTCTACGATAAAACGCTTACAACTTATAAAGAGGGGAAGTATGAGGAAGCGGTTACAGGTTTTAAAAATTTTATAAAAAAATATCGCAAATCGGACCTGGCCGACAATGCCCAGTTCTGGATCGGGGAATCCTACATGGCCCTGAAACAGTATGAGCAGGCGATCCTGGCCTACCAGGGAGTGATAAAGAGATACCCCAAGGGAAACAAGGTGCCCAATGCAATGCTCAGGCAGGCACTGGCTTTTTACGAAATAAAGGACAAGAAGAGTTCACGTATTCTGTTAAAAAGGATTATTAAAAAATATCCGGGTTCAAACGAAGCAAAAATCGCGAAAGCCAAGCTCAAAACAATTAAGTAGAGATGGAGTGGAAAGGATAGGAATCTGGTAGACGATTACATGTTTAACTCCGATTTTAAATATCCCACCGTAAAGAAGTGACCCATCAATCTTCACAGGAACACGCAATTCTCAAGTTAATAAGAACCAGTGAACATACAACAATGACCGTACTGGCTGTTATTGTCGGCCTGGCAGGCGGTCTTGGAGCGGTTGGTTTTCGCTATCTTATAGACTTTTTTCAGTCGATTTGTTACGGGGCCGGCGGAAATCTGCTGGGCCTGGCCCAGGCGATCCCATGGTATCTTAAGGTATGGGTCCCGGCCGCGGGCGGGTTGGTGGTGGGCCCCCTTGTATATTTTTTGGCCAGGGAGGCCAAAGGGCACGGTGTCCCGGAAGTCATGGAGGCCGTTGCCCTGAGAAGCGGGATAATAAGAAAACGGATCGTCCTCATAAAGTCTTTAGCGTCTGCCATCTGCATCGGTACCGGGGGTTCTGTCGGAAGGGAGGGCCCGATTGTTCAAATCGGTTCTGCCATTGGATCGACCATAGGGCAGGTACTCAGGATATCAGGCGACCGGATCAGGACCTTAGTCGGTTGCGGCGCAGCGGCCGGTATTGCAGCGACCTTTAATGCCCCTATAGCCGGGTCAATGTTTGCCCTTGAGGTCATATTGGGCGATTTCGGCTTAGCCACATTCAGTCCTATTGTCATCTCCTCGGTGGTTGCCACGGCCATTTCCCGGTATTTCCTCGGAGATGTCCCTGCATTCATAGTTCCTGCCTATGAGCTGATCAGCGCCTGGGAACTCCCCCTGTATGTTATTTTGGGGCTTTTCTGTGCCATGGTTGCCGTGACCTTTACTACCGTGCTTTATCGGTTTGAAGATTTCTTTGACGGCATGAAATTCCCCGAATATCTTAAGGCTGTCCTGGGTGGGTTGATTTTAGGTTTAATGGGACTCCTTTTGCCCCATATCTTAGGTGTAGGTTACGGCGCTATAGATCTTGCTCTTATGCAGGAGGTTTCCTGGTGGCTATTGTTTCTCTTGATGGTGACTAAAATCTTAGCCACATCCATTACCATCGGGTCCGGGGGTTCAGGTGGCATTTTTGCCCCTTCGCTTTTCATGGGGGCCATGGCGGGCGGTTTTTTCGGAACCGCGGCCCATGCTGTCTTTCCCGGAGTGACGGCCACTTCCGGTGCCTACAGCATTGTGGGCATGGGGGCGGTTGTGAGCGGAACCACACATGGCCCTTTAAGTGCCATATTGATTCTCTTTGAGATGACCGGTGACTACAAGATTATTCTTCCACTTATGATTGCATGCATTATTTGTTCTTTAGCGAGCGGCCAGTTATTGAAGGACTCCATTTATACCCTAAAACTGGCGCGAAGGGGAGTAAACATCAGGGAAGGAAAAGAGGTCAATGTCTTAAAATCAATACCTGTAAAAGATGTGATGAATCCGGAGGCAGAGACCATACCGGAGAATTTAAACTTAGGAAGATTGGCCGAAAAGATATCAAAGAGTAAATATAACAGCTTCCCTGTTGTGGATGAAGAAGGCAAGCTGACAGGGATTCTTTCGTTTCTTGATTATCATGATGCTGCCTTTGATGAGCATTTGAAAGACCTGGTGGTGGCCAAAGAGCTTGCCACCCAGGAGGTGATTACCATATCACTTGACGATAACCTCTATAATGCCTTGGAAAAAATTACTTCAAAGGATTTTTCCATCCTGCCTGTAGTATCCCCGGAAGATTCATCAAAATTATTGGGCATTTTGACCCGCAGAGACATCATTGGTGCGTATAACAAGGCCGTGATCAAGAAATCCCTTCTCAAGTGATTATAAGTGATCACGGAGTAGCGGGTCTTGAGATCTGTAACCGTTCACGGAAAGTTTGAAGTCCCAAATTACAAGCACCAAATTACAAATAAATCTCAATATCCAATGACCAAAACTAAGTTGGTCCCCATCGGGAGAGTTCGTTTATTAGGTTTTGGAATAAGGATTCCTAAAATTTGTTTGGAATTTTGAATTTGGGTCACCTGTCCGCCGTAATACTATGGAGGGCGGGTTGGAATTTGTTTGTTATTTGGGATTTGCTATTTGTGATTTCCACCAAATCAACTACTCCGTGAATAGATACTGAGGTCCTTTCTTCGATTCCCTCTCCGCGGCGCAGGTCCGAGCGTCAGGGCTGGAAGCGGGGCCGGAGGCCAAATCTCACGGCATGCACCGCTTGCACGGACTGTATCCTTCCCAAAAGGCATCATAGCGGGATTTAAAACGCACACCATTTTTTCGAGAAATCTTTTTGGCAAAGCGACAGCCAGGCCGATGGAACCTATAGGAGTTCCGGTTTCCCAAATAGAATTTCTCCCGTCCTTTGAAATGCCTGCTCCAGATGCCCAGCTTCTCTTTCATGGCCTTTCGCTGGCAATCCAGGAGAAGACCTTCATATTTGAGGCCCTGGCTATTGAGTAGTACATGGGCCATGCCTTTTCTGACAAGAAGGGCGTTTACCATGTTCCCGTTTTCTAAAAATACGTAAGCCAGGAGCCTTCCATAGCGGTCTTTCTTTTCCTTGTCAAATTCCAGACTAACCCGTGCCCCTTTCACAAGTTCAAGGTTGGAATTCCTCGCCACATGGGCCATGAATTCATTTTTTCGGCCCTTATGATCTATCTCAGGTGTGTTGATCCCCAAGTACCGCACCTTGCTTTTGTTTTCCAATAGGATGGTATCCCCGTCGTAAACGAATTTGACCCTGTGGTAGCCTGCTGTCGTTAATGAAAGGCATACGGTTGCTAGGATAATGATAATGATAATTTTCAGGGGTCTCATAATAATACAAGGCCATCGGGGATTAATAACTGATATGGCCGCAAAAAGGCACAAAATTCGCAAAACAGAAAAAAATGGCTTTCGTTAATATCAGGTGGTTATAAGCACTAAAATTGATGGTCTCCTAAAAAGTCTCCAAGGCCGTCACTCCCGCGAAGGCGGGAGTCCAGAAGTGGTTGATTTTTCTGGATTCCCGTCTTCGCGGGAATAATGAGTGGACCGATATTGTTGATGTATTTA
>JAFDAP010000068.1 GCA_019313765.1 Deltaproteobacteria bacterium
CGCTATGCCGAGCACAAGAAGTCAAAGGCCTTTTATGACGCCGACATCTTCTACTACCAGGGCACCGAATTTATCGGCCAGGTAGAGCTAATGCTTGAACAGGAGATGCGGGAGTTCTTAGGTTGCGAACACGTGGAGACCCGCCTCATCAGCGGGCAGATGGCCAATACTGCCGTTTTCAGCGCCATGGTGGACTACATCAATCGCGGCGACCGCAAGCGCGAGCCGCGACGAATTCGCCAGATCATGAACAACCATATCGGCAAGGGGGGTCACTTGAGCGCCCAGCCCATGGGAGCGCTTAAAGACTACGTTGCCAGGGACCCCCACACGGAGAGGCCTGCCGTGGTAAATTTCCCGGTATTAGTTGAAAATCCTTTTAAGATGGATGTCCCGGCCACCCTGGAATTGATAGATAAGTATCGTCCGGAATTTATCATTTTTGGTAAGAGCATGGTACTGCACAAGGAACCCGTGGCCGAGATTCGCCGGTTCCTTGACGCCCAGGGTATAGACGCGGTGGTGATGTACGATATGGCCCATGTATTAGGACTCATAGGACCACACTTCCAGGAGCCGTTTGTGGAAGGGGCCGACATTGTGACGGGGTCCACCCACAAGACCTTCTTCGGTACTCAGCGCGGCGTGGTGGGCAGCCGTTTTCAGGAACATGAAGAGCGTTACGAACTCTGGGAAGCATTAGAACGACGGGCCTTTCCCGGATCCGTGTCCAATCACCACCCTGGAACGCTGTTGGGCCTGCTCATGGCCGCATACGAGATGAATCATTTCAAGGGAGAATACCAGGCAAAGGTCATAGCCAATGCAAAGGCATTTGCCAGGGCATTAAGCGATTCAGGGCTGAATGTGGCCGGTGATCCCGCTATAGATTTTACCGAAACTCATCAGGTGGTGGTGGATGTGGGTTACAGTCGCGGACCTGAAATCGCAGGAAGGCTGGAAGCTAACAACATCATCTGCAACTACCAGGCGAGCACCGACGAGGAAAGCTTTACCGCGTCAGGCGCACTGAGAATGGGAGTATCTGAAATGACCCGCTTCGGAATGGAAGAAGATGATTTCCGCGCCCTGGCAGGGTTGATTCATGACGTGGTAATAAACCATAACAATGTCATTGATAAGGTCAAGGCGCTCCGGGAACGATTCCTCGACCTCAGGTTCTGTTTCAAGAGCGATGAATATACTGACCTGCACCGGAAGCTGCACGATCTTCTGTAAGCAGGGCGTGGAACCTTGTTTCAATTTTCTTGACTTCCTTCATCCTTCCAGGATCAAGGAATGTATTATAAATAATGTCCCTTCTGTCTAAAGACCTGCCGGTCAGTTTCTGTTCCAGGAGGGAAAGGGCCTCGATGGACTTGTCGCACACGGGATAGCCCCTGTCATCTATGGGGATTGTGCGGTCAAACGAGATACTGGAGATATTGTTGATGTCCACGAGCTTGATGTTTCCGGATCTTGTAAGGATGAGGTTACCCACACCTGCAAGATCCGGGACACGCTTTGTCCGGGAGATCATTTGTTTCAGCTTTTGTATTAACTTATCGGCCTTTTCACGAACCCCGCCAACCCACCTGTCAACTATCGCCTCTGAGTCATTCTGTCTTTCAAAACCCATGTGAGACAAAAGTGAGACCAGGTAGGTTTTGTCCAGATGGCTCCAGGGGTCCAGTATCTCGCCCTCCACATATTCCTGAAGACCGCAGATGATAAGTTTGTATTTATCTTTCCGCGCATAATGCACTAAGAATTCATCGGATCTTGCAACGCAATCGGGCCTGAGAAATTTTTCCAGTAACTTTACGTTTTTTAATTCCTCTTCGGCATCTTTCAGGTCATTGAATCTCTTTCTGAAGACCCTCAACATTTTCAGGGGCCTGGCCTTGGGAAAATGTCTCAATCCATCTATGATGACACCCTTCTTTTCCCTTTCCACATCTTCCGGATTCAGCACCTCCATTATGTGCGAGCGGAGTCCTGCACGATAGTACCGCCTGTAAAAAAAGACTCCAGGATTCCTGATAAAATTCAGGCGGACCATGTCTTCGTGATCCAAACGCGGTTTGTCTCTGACGTCTTCTTGCATACAAATCAGGTAACTACTCAGGTTGTCAGGTTCACGGTTCACGGTTGGTTGCCTTATCTTCATACTGGTCTATGTTCATCGTTTTTTAACCCCAGGCCCAGACCTGTTTTAGCAGTACTTTTCATAGAACCCCTGGCCATAGTGTTCAGAAACTTTTTAAAGCGCACGTTACGTCGCACCAGGGCGGGCTTGAACCGTGAACCCTTGAACCGTGAACCTGAGCAGTTACAAAAAATAGTCAGATTGTTGAATGTAGGGGCATCCCGCGCACCGCGGGACTGCGCCCCAATAGGGCAGGCCAAGGCCTGCCCCTACCCAAAAACAGTATTTTGTGACATGCCACAACTTATTGACTTATTTCCTTTTTTTCAAGCGTTATTCTTCAATAAGCCGATATTGGGTTCAAATAGAGCAAATTTGTTTTGAAAATTTCTTGAGTTGACGCCAAAAAACATCTATGTTTGTATTTTCATGCTTTGCAGGACCACCATTAATTTTCACAGGAAAAGATAGGACCCATCACATATCGCAGGAGGTAGAAAATGGCTAAATTATTGTGGAAACCTTCGGAAGAGAGAATTAAAGGCACAAACATGTACAGGTTTATGAGTTTCATCAATGAAAAACATAACAAGAGTTTTACAGAGTATGCGCCCCTTTATCAGTGGTCCATTGAAAACATATCCGATTTCTGGGCTGCCATGTGGGAATTTGCCGAAATTAAGGTCTCAAAGCCCTATGATCAGGTCATTGACGACGTGACCAAATTGCCCGGAGCAAAATGGTTTTCCGGAGCCCGGCTCAATTTTGCGGAAAATCTTCTTCGATACCGTGATGACCAGGTGGCCCTTGTTTTCAAGGGAGAGGCACAGGATTCAATTAAGATGACCTATGCGGAACTCTATGATGAAGTGGCCCGTGTGGCCAAATCTCTAAAAGAGGCGGGTGTTAAGGTAGGGGACCGTGTTGGGGGCTTTATGCCCAACATGCCGGAGACCATCATCGCCATGTTGGCCGCAACCAGTATCGGAGCAGCCTGGTCCTCCTGCTCCCCGGACTTTGGCATCAAGGGTGTCCTGGACCGTTTCGGTCAGATCAAGCCCAAGGTACTATTTGCAGTTAACGGATATTCTTTCAAGGGAAAGAATTTTGATTCACTTTCACGCGTCTCCGATATGCTGAAGGACCTGCCTTCCATTGAAAAGGTGGTTGTAGTTCCCTACACGGAAAAAGAACCGGATATCAGCGGGGTACCCAATGCCGTTCATTACGGTCAGTTCAAATCCGCGGAATCATCGCTCGATATTGAATTTGAACAGCTTCCAGCCGACCACCCGCTATATATCATGTTCACTTCCGGCACTACCGGCCTTCCCAAGTGCATGGTGCAAAGTGCCGGCGGCATCCTTGTACACCATATGAAGGAGCTTATGCTCCATACCGATGTAAAACGCGAGGACACCATCTTTTACTTTACCACGTGCGGGTGGATGATGTGGAACTGGCTTACAAGCTCCCTAAGTGTGGGCGCAACCCTTGTTCTTTTTGACGGCAATCCTTTTCACCCTGATCCTGGGGCCCTATGGAAGATGGCCCAGGACGAAAAGATAACCATCTTCGGCACAAGCGCGGGCTATATTGCAGCACTCATAAATGCCGGCGTTAAGCCCGGCCAGGATTATGACCTCACTTCCTTGAAGGCAGTGCTTTCCACAGGATCACCCCTCTCTGTGGAAGGCTTTGAATTCATTTATCGGGAAGTCAAAGAGGATCTCCAGTTGGCCTCAATCTCCGGCGGGTCTGACATAAATGGCTGTTTTGCCGGCGGCAACCCCATGGGCCCGGTCTATGCCGGTGAATTGCAGTGCAGGGACCTTGCCATGAAGGTAGAGGCATTTGATGAAAACGGAAAACCCGTTATCAACCAGCAGGGTGAACTGGTGTGCTCTGCCCCCGCCCCGTGCATGCCCATCTATTTCTGGGACGATCCAACGGGCGAGAAATACCACGCTGCCTATTTTGATGTATATCCAAATATCTGGCGTCATGGGGATTTCATAGAGATAAACGAACGTGGGGGTGTGGTGATCTATGGTCGCTCGGATGCCACACTGAACCCCGGAGGGGTCCGCATAGGAACAGCCGAGATTTACCGCCTCGTGGAAGGCATGGATGAAATTGACGATAGCCTGGTCGTGGGGCAGGAATGGAAGGGAGATGTTCGTGTGATCCTCTTTGTTCAGATGGCGCAGGGACAGGACCTGACCGATGATCTTGTAAAGAAAATCAAGACGACCCTGCGCACAAATGCATCACCCCGGCACGTGCCAGCCAAGATCATTACCGTACCGGCCGTTCCCTATACGCTCAACATGAAAAAAGTGGAACTGGCCGTTAAAAAGGTCATCCAGGGCCAGCCCGTTCTGAATAAAGATGCCCTGAGCAACCCGGAGATCCTCGATTTCTATGAAAACTTGAAAGAACTTCAGGAGGATTAAGGGGTTTTTTCACGCTCTGGTTTTTCCAGAAGGCAACAAATGGTGCACAAGCAGCTAAGAGGCTGTCCATAGTATTATGAAAGGACTTGACAAAACACAAGGTATGAATTAGTCTGAAAATCAGAAATCAGTCGAATTTGGATAGAGCCTCAGGAGAAAAGCGAAATGCAAACTCACGACAGACCTAGAACAGTTAGGATAAGGGCAAGAGGGCAATTAACGATACCTCGTGAGCTTCGAGACCAGATGGATTTTAATCGTGACGCAAACGTGAGTGTTATGCGGATTGGGAAGACTCTGGTTATGACTCCCGCCCCCTCCAAACGAGTTGCTTTAGCCCGGCAATTTGAGGCCGAAATGAAATCCGAGGGGCTAACTCTAGACGAGCTGCTTGCTAATCTCCGCTCCCAGCGGGAAAACTTCACGGATGAAGCCTATTCAGCAGACAGATAAGAGTAGGCTTGAAGTATTTTTGGATAGCAGCACCATTGTGGCTGGCATTGCTTCGGAGACAGGGGCTTCGGGTGCTGTCCTGGATCTGTGTGAGGCGGAGCTTGTAGTGCCGGTCATCAGCAAGCAAGTGGTAGTAGAGGTTGATCGCGCCATTTCCAACAAACTTCCCTTCCTGGTTGAAAAACTTCGCGTTTTCCTCTTAGAACTACGCCCGATCATGGTCGAAGATCCGTCTGCCGAGGCCATCCGTCGGGCCGCCCATCTGACACATGAAAAGGATGCTCCTATCCTGGCCGCGGCCCAGGCCGCCGGGGTGGACTATCTGCTCACATTGGACAAAAAACACTTTCTGAACCCCCGCCAAAAAGTCGAGTTTGAACCACCTGTGCTGACACCCGGAGAGTTCTTGCGAGTGTTTGAGAAGTGGGCTTTAAGAAGGTAGGCAGTAAAGAATCCCATGCTTCCACTGGGGATATCCAGGGTTGGCTTTTCAAATAAATGGCTGCGTAGTTCCCCTTTAATCGGATCGTAAACGTCCACATGTAATTTATTAGGGATTAGCCCGTGTCATCAGGAAATTTAAAAGAAAAGGAAGACCTTCCGGCAATCCTGTTTCCTCACTCTTATCTGCCTGAATCCCTTGCAAATAAGATGCTGAGTCTTTTTGGAAAGATAACGATCTGTCAACCGTGGTTCATGGATAGCCCGCTGACGGAGGCCGGGAGTGAGGACTCTTCATCCACCCGCATCATCCGCCCGGCCGAAAACCTGAAGCCTGAAAGGGATTTCAAGAGGCTGCTCTCTGAGTACCGGTTGTGGATCAGGCAGAACAGGGATAAGGGCTACACTGCTTTTTTGAATGCCATCCGGGAAGCCGGTCTCTCCGAGGATAATCCGTGGGAGATCAGGAAAATGATACGCCAAACCGGAAAAGACACCCCGGTTTACCAGGAAAACAACTCACTAAAATGGCATCTCATTCTCCACTTAGCCAGGGAGTTCGAAGAAAATAGACGGGAAGAGGAAGAAATGTTAAGCCAGGTTAAACAGCAGAAATCGCCCCTTGCGCAGGCCCTTGGAGAGGAGGCACCTTTCAAGGGCCTGTTCGAGGATCTTCCTCAATCTGAAAAAAGTCTGTTTGTGGATAAACATCATCTGGGCCAGGTAGTTAAGGCCTGGGTCGGTCTCTTCGGGGACCATCTTCAAGATCATGAACTCCTGATCACTCTTGACAGACATGTCATGGAATATGCAACAGATATTTTTGAAGATGAGACCGGTCAAACTCCGGAAGAGGAAGAGGATTTCTCTTCTCCGGAAAGCTTCTCAAGCCGGAATCATGTTACGCGAAAACACCTTCCCCGTCTTTCAGACGAAAAAACCGACCAAACGGACCCCGTCCTGTTATATCTTTCCGGCAAAACCATTATACTCTTGAATGACTGATGACCGGGCAGGGGAAAGAAAATTGTTAAGGAGCATAATGAAATCCAGCACACGCGCGTTATTAAGTAGCATCGTCTCGATGTTCTTTTTATCCCCGGCCTGGGGATATGAAGGTCTCAATGCGGCCGAGGATATCGCAAGGATACGCAAAGGCGTTGTGCGCCTCAGTGTTACTGCACAGGTTCCCGACTATTCCGTTCCCTGGAACCCCGGCAGGATAAGAAGAGGGGTGGGAACAGGTTTTCTTATTTCCGGGAAACGGATACTGACAAACGCCCACATATCAAGTAACGCCCGGTTTATTGCCGTGCAAAAGGAAAACGATTCCCGCATGTATGAGGCTAAGGTCAAATTCATTGCCCATGACTGCGATCTGGCCTTACTGGAAGTGCCCGACAAATCATTTTTTGACGGCATGTCGCCCTTATCATTAGGAGGTATGCCTTCACTGGATTCAACCGCAACAGTATTAGGCTACCCTATCGGAGGGAGGCGCTTATCCGTAACAAGAGGTGTTGTTTCACGCATTGATTTCCGGACGTACTCACATTCCGCAGCGGACAGTCATCTGGCTATTCAGATCGATGCAGCCATTAACCCCGGAAACAGCGGCGGACCGGTTTTGCAGGATAACTCGGTCGTAGGAGTCGCATTCCAGGGTTTTAGCGGCGATGTGGCCCAGAGCGTAGGATATATGATCCCCGTTCCCGTGATCAAGCGATTTCTAACAGATATAAAGGACGGTCAGTACGATCGATATGTTGATCTTTCTGTCCATCAATTTCCGCTTTTAAACAACGCATATCGCCGTGCCATGGGTCTTGCACCCGGCGACTACGGGGTAATAGTAAGCAGTATTTTAAAGACATCCCCTGCCTCCCGCATACTCAGGCCGGGAGACGTTTTATTAGCCATTGACGGCCTGCCCATTTTCAGTAACGGATATGTTGAAATGGGTGACGAACGAGTCCGCATGGAGGAGGTTGTCGAGCGGAAGTATAAAGGTAATTCCGTCCGACTGAAAATCATCCGCGACCGCAAGGAAATTGAAGTGACAGTCCCGTTAGTTTCGCCATGGCCGTATCTTATCCATGCCAGGCGCCATGATGTTAAACCACGTTTTGTTGTCTTTGGCGGCCTTATTTTCCA
>JAFDAP010000069.1 GCA_019313765.1 Deltaproteobacteria bacterium
AAACATCACGCTTCCAATAGCATGGCTGCATTCATATGCAAGCCATCAAGTTCAAAAAGACGTTCGATGCCGGCCATACACCACCGGCATCTAAAGAACGGATGTGAATTATCATGTTCCTAAATACATGTCAACAATAAGTTGTTAAAATCACTCGCGCCATGAAACACAATCTGTCTAAGCAAATTCAACTGGCAAAGCACTATTCCAACGGACCTGATCTTTGATGCTCCAACCCCTCTTTGAGGTACCTAATTTGGTACCAGATCCTAAAATCCACAAAAAAAAGAGCAAAATAGCAAAACGCTAAGTTGCTCTTTTTTTAGATTTTACTGGTCGGGACGCGGGGATTTGAACCCCGGACCCCCTGAACCCCATTCAGGTGCGCTTCCAGACTGCGCCACGTCCCGAAATTTGAATAGGATTGATATTATATCACTTTGTGACATTGTCAAGCGATAAAATAATGCAGCTTGTCACTCTGCTTAAACATAGGTATGATAACACTCAAAACAATTACTTAGACCTCATTTCCTTCTAACTATACCTTTAAAACAAGGGGGCCGAAAAAATGGTGCGGAAAGAAAAACCACATGCTCTTATACTGGAAAAAGACCGAAAACTTATTGATTCAATTGAAAAAATCCTCAAAAGAAGATCATATGCAGTAACCACCTCATTTGAAAAAGAAGAGGCCCTGCGACACTTAAAGGAAAGGCTTTATCCGCTGGCCGTTGTGGGCGATGCCGAAGGAAGTGCTTCCCCGTTCGAAGCCATGCGAGATATTGTCATGGCCTCTCCCATGACCTCTATGATTCTTATCAGCGATCTTCCGGAAGAGGAAGTTAATGAAAAGGCAGAGGGTTACGGGATCTTAGGGCATATAAACAGGGAAATCCGGTCAAGGGACCTGTTGAAACTGGTCAAAAGCTTTGAAGCAATATTTACTTCCTTTGCCCCTGCCAAGAAATAGGTTTTTAAATGCACAAAAAAATGTGCATCGTGCACAATTTTTTGTGCATTCTATGTCCTTTCTCCTCTTTCGGATTTTCCCCCTATAATGATTTTTTTGAATGACCGCATATTGATGCCTTGCATCGTGAACGTCTAACATGCCGGTATAATCCCGGTTTCAGGTTAATGCACAATATTTTTCGCGATGAAAAACCTGTTTTTATAAAGGATTTGCCAATAAATCGGGTTTTGGCACAGAAATTGGATTGAGTTTTATTAGTTGTGTAATGTGGATGCTTCTCCTTAAGTCTGAACGAAATTTGAGGACAAAACAATGAGCCGTCCGGATTGTATCAGTAATCGAAACATTAAAGTTGTTGCCTCCTATGTGAGGAGCAAATTAGGCAACAACGAACGGCTATTTGAAGGGCTTCCGTACCCGGCCGATGAGTATTCTTCTTCCGAAGATTTCTTCCTGAACGAAGATGAATGGACCACGCTTGACAATTTTGACCGGATTTTCAGGAAAGCCAAAGAACTGGTGAGCGAACCCAATTTCTATTTCAATTGCGGCGCCTCTTCAGCGAGGCTCCGTTCCTGGGGCCGCTTCCATTATTTTGTGAGGGTCTTTGCCTCTCCCAATGAAGGTTTTAAAAGACTTCCTTTCTTTAACAAAAATTTCAACGACACAAAAGAAATCGAGATCATCGTACCCCCCGCATACGATAGCCGTTCGAGACAGGTCAGGACCCTTATTAAAGTCGAGCACCACAGTGATATGGATCCCAACAAGGACTATATACGCGACCCTTATTTGAGGGGAATCATCTCTTCCATCCCTACCATCTGGGGAATGCCTCCTGCATCCATTCGGCAACACATGAATCCTTACAATCCGGAGGTCCTGTTCAACCAGGAACCCGAATTCACTCCATATGGTCTTGATGTCAAAATCGAGAAAGATATTATGACGATCAGAAATCCGGGTAATGGGCAGCGCCGCATTGTCGGGGAAAAGGTCATTTTGGAATCAGAGTCTGTCAACGGCCATGAAATATTCTGGGGCAAATATACCAAACGCCAGGATTATTCTCCAGTCGCCGGGAACAGAAAGGAGGCGATCCTCATCACTGAAACCATTGAAAATAACGGCCAGGTCCTTCTGACCAAAGGAGAAATATTTAAGGCCCCCTATTTTATTATAGAAGTCTCACACGACCGGTTCTCTCTGTTTCATCGTCTCCTCCAGTTTTTCAAGCCCATAGATAAGCCTCAGGATTCCGGATCCGAATTGAGTGAGTCTATCGATCAACTTAGAAAAAGCATGAGCGCGAAAAACAAGGCGTACCTTGCCCTTGAAAAGTCAAATGCGGAGTTGATAAAGGCAAAGGCCCAATTAGACAAGTACGCATTAGAACTTGAGCATAGGGTCGAGGAACGCACGGCGGAACTTCAAAAGGCCCAGCAGGACTTGCTTCAACTAAATCACGATCTTGAATCAAAGGTTAAGAGCCAGGTCGTTGAACTGGAAATGTATAACGAACTTCGACGTTATCTCTCGCCCAAACTAACGGAAAAAATCCTCACCGGCGGCCATGCTTTTGGCAAAGAACCTCAAAGAAAAATAATGACCGTGGTATTCTCAGATATCAGGGGCTTCTCAAGTGTAACAGACAGCCTGGAATCAGAAGAGCTATTTCATCTTTTGGACAGGTATCTTTCCGAGATGATCAAGATCATCCACGACCACGACGGCACCCTGAACAAAATCATAGGTGACGGTCTACTCATCTTTTTTAATGATCCTATACCAATGGAGGATCATGCTGAACGGGCCGTGCGCATGGCCGTGGATATGCAAAGAAAGATAACGGGTTTGTTGGATGAATGGCGCCAATACGGCCATGAATTAGGGATCGGCATTGGAATAAACACGGGCTATGTAACCGTTGGCAATATCGGTTCGGATATGCACCGGGACTATACGGTCATCGGCAACCAGGTAAATGTGGCGGCACGGCTCGAATCAGTGGCCAAACCCGGAGAAATTCTTATCAGTCAGAGGACCTATAGTAAGGTAAAAGACCTGTTCGAGGTAGAGGAGAAGGGTGAGATACAGGTCAAAGGGATACACACCCCGGTGAAGACCTGCAATGTAGTCTGGTAGCCTAGTGCCCATCCACAAACAAAAAAAGGGGCACTTGCAAGTGTCCAATTCAGAAATGAGCAATTTTTTACAAGATCAAGGAAATCAAGGGGTTGGGCGGAGGCGTACGTGTAGTACGCCGCACAACTAACCCCGCTGATTGACGCTGAGATTGTGAAAAAGGGCCATTTCTGGATGGACACTAGCCTAAGCAATATTCACGAACTTCTATCGTAATATCAATCAATTCCTTTATTCTAACCCCGGACAAGCTACAAGACCGGCCCAGTGAACTCTTTCTCATCATTATATGGGCAAGGAATCGAAGGGAGAATGAGGATCGTTCGCATCCGGCCAGGGAGAATGCCGCATCCACATATCTCTGTCGTAGATGAACTTGGTACGATGTTCGCATGCCGCCAAAGTCAAACATGACAACAAAAGTAACACTGCCGCAGTGAGCCTAAGATATTTTTTAACGATGATCCCTATTACACGCATAAAATCTGACCTCAATATATTAAAATTATTCCGGTCCCAGAAATCAGAAATGATGGACTCGTAAAAAGTCCATCAACAGGTCCCGCCATGGCGGGAGTAAGCCCCGGCCTGGGGTGGGGGTTGAAACACCATTGAATCCGCACAATCACTTGCTGTTCTTTATTACTACAAAAGAAGCAACCGAGCGGCCCCTCCAATCAACACAATATCTCCAAATGCTTCAACACTTCCGACTTTCCGGCCGCTCTTATTGAATACGTCGCCATTGGCATTAACTGAGCCGAGAAGGGTTCCGGACTGGTTCCGTACTTTCCCGTCGGTATCGACATTCCCAATCTTTTTCTTGTTGACATTGAATACCGTACCCCCTGCATCAACCGAACCAACAGCCTTACCATTGATATTCAAAATATTGCCATCAGCGTCAACTGAGCCAATAGCCCTGCCGGACAGGTTCAATACGTTCCCTTTAAAATCATCCTTTTCTGCAGCCATGGCACTCTTTGCAAATACCTTCCCGCTAAATCCGGCGGCCATGACCGGTGCGAAAATGCAAAGGAGTACCATGACCAAGCAGACGGGTACCCAAACATTCACACTTCTATTATCATAAGACGTCTCCATATGCACCCTCCTTAAACGATTATGATTCACTTTACAGTGTACCCCTTCCCTTCGAGGCACGCAGAGTAGGCCCGGTTATCCACAAAAAGTTATCCAACAATATGTCCCGGCATTTTGAGGAGAACGGCTTTAAAATAGCCGCCTTTCATGACCTGAATCAGGGTTAAGGGTTGTCTCAAGCTTCTCCTGCGTGCGACGCACAGGTCTGGGCCCCAGGGATGTTCAGGATTGACATAATCGTTCACTAATCTCCCACAGCCTTTTTCTGGCTTTGGCATCATAGGAAATTCTTGAGGATTTTGTTGGCTTCATGTTTTTAAAGTATTTGCCGGTTACTGTGGAGAGTTCCGGAGCTGTGGCAAGATAAACAGAAGTTTTAGCGCCTTGAGTAACCGGGCTTCCACCCATTCCCCAGCCTGCCTTAAGCAGCTTCGTGTCGATCACGCCGGGGTGAAGGCAATTGACGGTTATGCCGGTTCCCTTAAGTCTTTCCGCCAGTTCGGATGTAAAAAGGACATTGCAGAGCTTGGACAGGGAATAGGCTTCGTATGCACTGTAGTGCTTTTCTGCCTGAAGATTGTCAAAATCTATGCTTGATGCGTGTACCTGGGAACTGACATTAATGATCCTGCAGGGCACGCGTTTTCCTATTAGATCAAGCAGCAGCAATGTTAGAAAAAAGGGAGCCAGGTGGTTGACCGCAAAGGTCATTTCAAAACCGTCTTCTGAAATCCTGTGCCTGGTCTCATAAACACCGGCATTGTTAATGAGCACGTCCAGCCGGTCGTGCTTCTCAAGAACCTGTTCAGCCAGATAACGAACCTGTTTCAGGGATGCAAGATCAGCGATAAAGGCCTCTATCCTGTCATTTCCCGTTGCCTTTTTGATCTCATTCAAAACCCTATCGGCCCGGCCGGAATTCCTGCCGTGCAAAAGTACGGTTGCGCCCATTTTTGCCAGATCGAGTGCGGTCTGCTTTCCTATTCCGTCCGTTGAGCCGGTTATGAGTATGGTTTTGTCTTTCACCTTTTTCTAAAGGAATCCTATTTTGCTGTCCCCTGCACACCGGGTTGTTGCAGCGGCGCAGGGGTTTTTTCTGTTGAAGACTGTTTTTTTTGCATTGAAAACCCGGTCCTTTGGGCCAGGTCAGAGCTATATGGCTTTGCCTTGATTTTTGTGTCTAAAATTACAAATCTCAAGCACCAAATTACAAATAAATCTCAAATTCCAATATTCAATGACCAAAAACTTCCAGGGCAAAACCTTGTTTTGATTTTCGAATTTTGGTCATTGTTATTTGATTGATATTTGGGATTTGATATTTGGAATTTCAATAAGTCAATGAAACACCAACAAAGCAAATCCCCCTCTGGGGATAACCAAAGCTTGGTCCTATAGGCCAGGATTTTTACTGTGGCAGCATCAGTGTAAAGGTTGTTCCGTGACCGGCCCGGGATTCAAAGCTCAGTTTTCCTCCATGCTCTTTTATTATTTTCTGGGTCACGGGAAGTCCTAACCCGCTCCCTTTGTAACCCTTTGTGGTGAAAAAATCGGTAAAAAGCCTTTTCTGGGTCTCCCCATCCATGCCTGTCCCATTATCAGACACTCGGAAGCTTATTCCCCACCCGGCAGGTCTGTCGGTCTTTACGGTGACGACCCCTTCCCCATCGATAATCCCTTCTAACGTGCATGCCTCAATGGCATTACTAATGAGATTCAAGAGACAACGGTGTATGCCTGTCTTATCCATGTTCACCATGGGCAGTTCCGGTTGTAGTTCCCTGACTAAAGTGACGCCCGATGTCCTTGCTTTTTCCTCCATCAGCTCCAGGACCTCGGTGATCAGCTCATTCGGGGCTACCATCTGGTAGGAGGGCTCCCTTTCGCTCGAATAGATAAGCATGTCCGTGACAATATGGCCTATCTGGTCAATATTCCGCTCCACCATGTCCCAGCCCTTTCTTGTCAGTTCCAGGTCCTTTTTTGATATGGCGGAATTGATGACATATGCGCCGCCCTTAAGTCCGGTGAGAATATTCTTTATATAATGGGCCACGCCTGCCACGGTGCGGCCGATTGCCGCCATGCGCTCAGACTGTTCCTTTTCCTTTCGAAGCCTGCGAATCTCCCTGAGGTCCTGGATAAAGACCACGCTCCCCACCTCTCGCTCCTGTTCGTAGATAAGGGTGCCGGAGAGTCTCACCGGAATCTCTTCGCTTGCCTTGTTCAGGAGTTTCCCTTCCATGTTAATGATCTTTCCAGGAGGACCATACTGAGTGCCGTAAAAAGCGTCTCTGATAGCGGAACCCGTTTCCTCGGAGAGAATCTCGGGATAGGTCATTCTGCCGATGATTTCTTCAGGCCGGTATCCTAAAATTTCAACGGCTCCCCGGTTGAAGATAACAATTGTTCCCTTGGATTCTGTGGCGATAATGCCATCAATGGAATTGTGAATCAGGTTTTGAACAAACGTCTCCCGTCTCTTGATCTCCAGGAGCATCTTTTCCCGTTCCGAGAAGTCCTGATATGTGACAATTGCGCCCTGGATGTTTCCGACATCATCTTTGATGGGTGCGGTGTTGAGATAAAGATGGGTTCCCTCTTTACCAAGATGCGGAACAAAAACCTCGGCCTCATAGCCTTCTTCCACAATGGGCGATTTGCGCAGGTTCATTTTTTTGGTTGCTTTTTTCAGCCTTTCAGAGTCTTTATCAATAATAATATCGGCCAAAAGGGGCCTTTTCCTGGAATAAAAGGGTGCCCAATGCCGGTCGGTTCCGATCATCTCTTCGCTGCGGAATCCCGTCAGTTTTTCGCAGGCCCTGTTCCAGTATATAACCTTGTGTTTTTTATTTACCACAAACATGGGAGTTGGAGAGCCATAGATAATCCCTTCGGCTGTCCTCTTTTGCAGGCGCGTTTCCTCCTTAGAGGCTTTTAACTTCCGGCTTCGTTCTTTAACCTCCTTCTCCAACCGTTTTTCCGCCTTCTCTTCAGCCTTCAGCTTTTCATCTTCCAAACGGAAAATGTCCCAAAACATTCTGGTCACTGCGTGGTCAATCATTTGCACATGGGCCGGCTTTTCACGCTGAATCGCCTTGCTCACTTCCGTACTGCCGGTAAGTTCAATGATGAGATTCAGATCAGGGATGTTGAAAAGGTCGTGATAGTCGTTCGTGGTGTAGATCTCAGAGGATTGGGCTCGTTTCAGGGCCGGGGCGTCAGGATTTATGTCGGCAATGCCCACGATACGCACGTGAAGCTGTTGGAAACGATCCATGGATATCATGTCCATGATGGCCAGGCAGGCCTGGCCGCCTCCAACAACCCCTACATTGAGTGTATCTTCTGATTTATGAGTCAC
>JAFDAP010000070.1 GCA_019313765.1 Deltaproteobacteria bacterium
AAAACCGGGTTGCATCAAAGGCTCACCACCGGAAAAAGTGACACCGCCATTTGACTCATCATAAAAGATAATATCCCTTTCAATTTTCCGGACAACATCATCAACAGTACTAGTCTTTCCTATAAACTCAATGGCTTCCGAAGGACAGGCTTGTGCACAAGTTCTGCACTTGATACATTCTCCGCATCCGATACACCGTTCTTTTATATAAAGTCGCTGGGTCGACATTGTCAGACCCTCGGGATTGTGACACCACCAGCATGAAAGCGGACAACCTTTAAAAAAAACAGTCGTCCTGATACCCGGCCCGTCATGGATGGCATATTTTTTTATATCAAAAATTACACCTGTTTCCATCTGGCCGTAAAGACTCCTTGTTTACACATGAGCACTAATTTAACAATTCAGACATAGTCAAATAGTTGAGTGGTTAAATGGTTGAGTCTACGACTTAACGAGATCTGTAATTGTGAATAGTTAATGTCTTTTTGTTTAAGTTAGCGCTTCTGCCCTGTTTGCAGATAGTTTTTACCTGAAAATGTCTTTAAGTGCAAGAATATTGTGGGGGAAATCAAGGGATTGTAGATCGCAGATTGATGATTTTAGATTTATGGAAGTCGCTCGCGCAGCGCAGGCGCTTGCGCCGCGTGTCGCTCCGCTGTTTTGACACGAATTGTTGTGCTAAAACTGAAAGATTCCTTAGATCTGAAATCTTAAATCTTCAATCTTCAATTGTAAGCAGTATTCTACCAAATGTATTTTTTTAATCCTGCTAAACCTTTTGGTGCATAAAGCATAATGCTTATTAAAAGCGCCCCGAAAAGCACCAGTCGCCAGGCAGCCAGCTCTCTGAAGTATTCTTGAAATCCTATGAGAAGAAAGCCTGCAGCAATAGAACCCCAAAGTGTCCCTCTTCCTCCAACATAGGCCATTGTCAAAACCTCTACAGTCCTTGGAACCCCGAATTCGGTTGTATCAGGAGTAAGAATGCCGAGGTAGTGGGCGTAAAAGGCTCCTATAACACCTGTGAAAAAGCAGGCTGTGGTAAAATTGATAAGTTTGTATTTAGTGGCACTGAGACCTAACGTCTCAGTGGCAAGTTGATCTTCTCGTATGGCCTTGAAGGAGAGTCCTATTTTTGAGTTGACCATAAGAAAGGCGATTGTAAAGCTAATAATAACGAGAAGCAAAAGCAGATAGTAGTAAGGTAGAAGCTCCGCTCGAGAATAGTTTAATCCAAAAATGTCGGGTAGGGGTTTGACGGCCAGACCCAACATTCCTCGTGTATATCCCGGGGTGTTTGATATGGTCCATCGCAGCACTTCGGCGACAAACCAGGTAGCAAGGCCCACAAAGATCCCCCTCAGTCTGAGAGTAACCAGCCCCGTGAAAAATCCCAAAACTCCTGAAGCTATACCACCGATAAGTAAACCGTACCAGGGATTTATCTCATAGTGGAGTGCCGCCAGGGCAGATCCATAGGCGCCGGCACATATAAATCCGGCAAAACCGAAATTATAAAGACCTGCGTAGCCGATCTGAAGATCATACATTACCCCCCATATGCCAAACATCAGGGCAGAAATAAAGACCGTGGTAATAAAGCGATTCTCCCGCCATATTAGAGGGACCAGGATGAGAAAAGCCAAAACAAGGGATAGTTTAATATAGCGAGAAGCGTTCATTCCCTTTTGGGGACTTCCTAAGAAACTCATGGTCGTTCTCCTGCCGCTGCAAAGAGTCCCGCTGGTTTGAATACGAGAACCGCGATAACAATGGAAAAAACAATAACGTTCTGCCAACCTCCCGCGAGATAGAACATGGCAAAAGCCTCAAGAAGCCCGACAAGGATACCGGCCGCAAAGGCCCCTTTTATGTTTCCAAGGCCGCCAAGGATGACGACCACAAAACTCTTCAGAACCGGTCCCATCCCGGCATTGGGATTGGCAGGGTAAAGAGTGATAAGAAGGGCTCCTGAGATTCCTGCCAGAGCCGCCCCAATCCCAAAGGCGATGGAGTACATTAGACCGGAATCAATACCAAGGGTCTGGGCTGCCTCCGAATGCTGAGATGTTGCCCGAATGGCCTTGCCTAAACTGGTATATTTGATAAAAGACCAGAGCAGTCCCACTGTCAGGGTGGCCAGGCTCAGAATCGTCATGTGATCATAAATAAAGACAACCTCCTTTATGACCAGCGAGCCGGCCACAAGATTGGGAATTCCTCTCTGAATGGCGCCGAAGATTATCAGGGCCAGATTTTGAAAGATCACCATGAGGCCAATGGTCAGCACAAAGGAATCCATGAGCCATTCTCGGCCGGCTTTTTTGCGTAGCGTGGAAATTAGGCCCTTCTCAAGAATGAAGCCTACGATCAAAAGACCTGCACCGGAGGCGATAATACCCAAAGGAAAAGGAAGACCCAGCATTGCGGTAACGAAATACATGATGTAGCAGCCGACCATGAAAAGCTCTCCGTGGGCAAAGTTGACAATCCCCATAATACCAAAGATCAGCGACAGACCAACTCCCATGAGCGCATACATCGTTCCCCTCACCAGGCCGAGGACAAAAAGTTGCGTAAAAATACTGAAATCCATTTTTTATATCCCTTTGGAATTGACTATTAGATTGATAATTGTCTATTGAATATCTAAGGAAAACCTGATAAGATATCAATAAGATAATAAATTATTCAATCTTCAATCTTCAATCTTCAATCTTCAATCTTCAATCTTCAATCTGCAATCTGCAATCTGCAATCTTCAATCTGCAATCTCATATCCATTCCTTAATAATATCTTCGATAGTATCAACAAACTTTTCTTTGGGACCGTGGTGGCTGTTCTGTCCCAACCGAAGCACATATATATAGTCAGCCACATCCACGCACTTATGGACCTTCTGATCTACAATAAGAATGGTGAACCCTTTTTCTTTCAGTTTGATGATCTCTTCATAAACAGTGTCCACCAGTTTGGGCATTAACCCCACAGAGGGCTCATCGATCATGATGGTCCGAGGCTTTGTCATAGTGAGACGGGCAATCTCAAGTGTTCGCTGCTCGCCCCCCGACAGAACCCCGGCCAATGCCTTTCTCTTCTCTTTTAAAACGGGATAACGGTCAAAAACATCTTCCAAGGCAGCCTGAAGAGCTTCCCGGTCACGCTTTATTATCCATCCTCCAAGCTCGAGGTTTTCCTCAACAGTCATGTCCGGAAAGACACTGTGCCCCTGAATGAGATGGGCAATGCCCTGACCCAGCATTTTATCAGGTTTGAGCCCCTTGATAGATTCACCATGGTGAAAAATGTCCCCTTCGGTGGGACGAAGATATCCGTAAATGGTCTTTAGAAGTGTAGATTTTCCCGCTCCATTAGGACCGATGATACCTGTGAGAGATCCTTCCTCCGCGACAACACTCACATCCTTTAGAATGGAAACTTCTCTTACATAGCCCGAAGTGACATTTTTAATTTCAAGAGTCATATTTAATGCCTGAACGAAAACCCTCAATTTTTGATTTTTGAAATTCGAAATCCGAATTACGAAATCCGAAACAAATTCTAAATTCGAATGTTTAAATGCTCTAAACAACCGAATACCGAGGCTTTTGTTTTGAACATTGAAAAATTTGATATTCGATATTGTTTCGAGTTTCGAGTTTCGAGTTTCGAGTTTTTGCCTGAACGGTAGTTTTCGTTCATGCAAAAATTAGCTCGATCTCTGTTCTCTTATCAATGACCCAGATAGGCGTCAATGACTGATGGGTCATGACGAACCTTCTCAGATTCCCCTTCGGCAATAGTCTTTCCGGCTGAAAGGACGGTCAGGTTCTTACAGAGTTTCATGACCGATGGAATGTCGTGGCTGATGAGAAGGAAAGTTTTTGACCGTGTTTTATTCAGCTCAAAAGTGATCTCGATCAGCCGTTCAATCAGGGCGGGGTTGACCCCGGCAAAAGGCTCGTCCATCAGAACCACCTCGGGGTCTGCCATCATGGTCCGCATAAATTCAAGAAGCTTCTTCTGGCCTCCGGAGATTTCAACACCCAATTGATCCCTGAGATGGGTGAGATCTGCCATCTCTAAAAGCTCCAGCGCCTTTTTCTCTCCTTCCCTTTTTGAAATGCGTCTGGGAATAATAGGAACCATCATGTTGTCCATGAGGGTCATCTCATTAAAGACCCGGGCAACCTGAAAGGTTCGGCCAATACCCATATGAGCAATTTTATAGGGCTTGCTGTTGGTAATTTCACGGCCCTTGAACAAAATCGTCCCCTTCTCAGCAGTGTAAACACTGTTGATTACATTGAACATGGTAGTTTTGCCTGCCCCGTTAGGTCCGATGACGCCATGGATCTTTCCCTCTTCCACACTCAGGGAGACGCCATCCAGAGCAGGAATGCCGCCAAAGTGTTTAAAAACATCATGAACTTCCAATAATGCCATTGTGAAACCCTAAAGCATTCACAAGCCCCTTTTGGGGGCTTGTGAATGGTTGTTTATTTATATTGTCGAACGATAATGAAATAGTCGAGTTTAGAGCCAAGGCGGAGCTTTAAACTCAGCGTCGGCCAGATCAAGGGGCCAGATTATTTTTGGTTTTCCACCGAGCATCTGGGCCATTGGGAAAAAGAACCCTTTCATAAAATCACCCGTTCGGACGTCATTTCTTGAAAGCTGATGGAGGGTTCCCTCCTGAGAGAAGTCATTCCAGAAGTCGTTGTACGTAGCAAAGTCATAGAGTTGCCAGACTCCCTTGTGTTTCACCTTTTCTCTAATATGCTCTGTCAGCTTTTCGAATTTGAGAGACCCCACATCATTGAGGACCTTTATTGCCAGTCTGGTATGATCGTATGGTTGACCGGAAGGTGCAATCCCTGCATCAACGCCGTATTTGTCCTTAAACCGTTTCATCCATTTTTTCTGTTCAGGAGAAATGGGATAGGGAGAATCCATACAAAGGGCAAAGTCTGAAGCCTCTTTGGTGTTCTCATACCATTCCCCTGTCCACGTAAGCCCGTGAGCAAGAAATAGGGCCTTGAGTCTCATGGCGCGAACCTGCTTGACAAAATTGTACATGGGCACCCCACCTGTCTGTGTGACTGCCACGATAGATACTTTGGCTGCTTTGTACTTGGTAATGATAGGCGTGAATTCTGTCTCATCAATAGCATTTACATCATAGGGCATCACATCAAAGCCGGCAGTTCTCAGGCTGACCATCAAAGCTTCGCCCCATCCCCGGCCATAATCGGTGTCTTCAACAATAACGGCAGCCTTTTTGTTTGCCGGCCTCCACAGGCCTTTTTCCATGAAATGCATGAGCGGTGGCCCATAGAGCCCTGCAAAGACCGGAGGGGATGCCCAGCCCTTGAACCATCCCTGGTATTTCTCAGGATGGTCGTTAATTTTGAAGTTGATGTACTGTGACTCGCCCTGATGACCAATGTGAACAATCTTTAAGGGAGATTCTGCATCCATGCAGGCCATTGCAACACCTGAATGCCAACCTGTGACCATCATTTTGACCCCCGCGTTGACGGCATGAGTTACGGCCTTGACCGATTTTTCAGCGCTCGACTGGCTGTCCACCCACATGGGCTCGATGTCCAGGGTTTTGCCATCGACCTTCACGGGGATATCTCCCGCCGCCCTGGCATCCTCCAGGGCCATCTTAATACCCCTCTTGAACGCATCTCCTGTCCGGCTGGCAGGTCCCGTGAAAGGACCCATAAAAGCGATTGTCAGCTTCGTCGCCGCATGGGCATTCTTTGGAAGACCCATGGTCAGGACACTTCCTGCAACGGCAGCCATACCCACTGATTTTACAAAGTCACGACGTGTTATTCCTTCTTTTCTTTCCTCTTCTTTCATAATAGCCCTTCCTTTCCTCTATTGGTTTGGTTGTTTAGAAAAAAGTAATAGATTGAACCTTTAGAATTCCTCACCTCCTTTCATGCAACTTTCCAATAAAAAAAGTAATTATTTAGCCACCAAAACACATATGAAAAATGAAGTCAAGACACAAAAAATATATCAATCTTACTCTTTCAAACTTCTTACTTTTCTACAAAACAAACCCATTTGCAAAAGGGTCTTCGGGATCTATGACAAATTTATGAAACCCCGTCAGAAATGGGCGACAGCTGACTTTAGGAACGATTGCGGGAACGTCGCCCACCTTGGTTTCAGATAAGATCTCGCCTTTAAAAACAGAGCGTATGGAACTTTCGTGACGAAATTGCTGACCAACGGCGAGCTTTCCTTTTCTGTTAAGAACAGCCATTCTGGCACAGGTTCCACTGCCACAGGGAGATCGATCAGCCTGACCTAAGCCAAATATCACAATGTTTCGCGCATCTGCATGGGGCCCTGAGGGTGGAGCGGTGATTATACAGAGGTCAATTGTACGTATATGCTCCTTTGTTTTGTCCTGTACCGGTATCTGTTTGTTAGCAGCATTAAGTACAGCCATACCCTTCTTTATCAATTCATTTGTATATTCAGAGTCAATACTTTTGATGCCAAGTTGAGCAGAATCCACAATTACAAAAAAGTTGCCTCCGTAGCCCACATCCACAATAATTTTACCATACTCCGGCAATTCAATCTCTTTATCCAAAACCCAGGCATAGGACGTCACATCGACAAAACTGACCTCTGTTATCCTGCCGTTTTCATCGGTTAATACCGTTCCTTCAATTATACCTGCCGGCACCTCAAGACGAACCATTGTTTTCCCCGGTTTAGACTCAACCCTGCCTGTCTCAACCATCATCGCACATATACCGAGTGTACCATGACCACACATATTCAAATAACCTTTACCGTCCATATATATAACGGCAGCATCGGCAGAAGGATCAATAGAAGGAAGGAGTATGGCTCCAAACATATCTCGGTGACCACGAGGTTCGTGCATAAGTGACTTTCGAAGCCAATCCATATGAGTTTTAAGATAATCCATCCGCTCAGCCATTGTATCGCCTTTGACTTTACCGAACCCATCAACAATTATCCGAGTGGGCTCACCGGCCGTATGCGAATCGATTACAGAGATGATATGCTTTACATTCATTAAATCCTCCCCTCTTTGGGCAAAATGCTCGGCTCCATGCTCAAAAATCTCGAATCATTCATTCTGAGGCTCCGATCTCTGACCTCTGATCTCCGACCTCTGTTCCTTTATTATGATGTATTCTTTTCAAAGACATGTATTTCTATAAGTCTAAGTGTAAGCGTTCACAGGTTCAGCGTTCCCCGTTCAGGCCTGCCCGCCACCTGCCCGCCATTGCTATATGGCGATAGCAGGCGGGTCGCGAGTCTGTGCTCACTCAGGCGAGGCGGGCGGGGTTAGTTTTCTGCCTTGAGATTGCTCCAATGCCTGAGAATAAAGGATATCGATCCGAAATCCGGGGTTTCAGTTCGGATTTCATGGACGTTAGGAGTAAAAAATCGCGCGCGTTAAAATTTAAACCTAAGGTCT
>JAFDAP010000071.1 GCA_019313765.1 Deltaproteobacteria bacterium
GTCTTGGTGGTGAGCTGAAGAGATCAGAAAATGCTGTTTGATAAGGAATACATATCCGTCAAATTCAGCCGGTCAAAACTCAAGCAAAGAAACAGGGAACTGTCTGTTCTCCTTATCTGTGTGCCGCTAATCATCATGGATAGAGTGGCAGGTGTCATGAACCTGGCCACCAGCAAAACAATTGAGCTTGATCAGGGTAATATCGACCTTCTGACAGCAGTAGGCAACCAGATAGCAGTGGCCGCAAATAACGCCATGCTTCATGAAGATCAAAAGAACAAGATCGAAGCACTGAAAGAAAAAAAGGAGATGATTAAATCTTTTGCCTATACCGTATCCCACGATTTCAAGAGTCCGGTCACAGGCATATATGGCCTTACCAGACGTCTCAGGGAAAAATATGGACATGTCTTAGATGAAAAGGGCAGGGAATACTGCATTCAAATCATGAAGACAGCCGAGCACATGTTAGCGGTTGTGGAAAAGCTTAATGCATACATCAAAACAAAAGAGGACCTTTTCAATTTTGAAAGGATCAAAGTCAAAGAGGTTGTAGAAACAATCAGGAGTCAATTCGCGACCGTATTTGAGCAGCGCCGGATAAGGTGGTCGGAACCTGAGATTTTCCCTGAAATCGTTGCGGACAAATTAGCCCTTTCAAGCGTTTTTCGAAACTTTGTTGATAATGCCCTGAAATACGGAGGAGATGACCTCTGTGAAATCAAAATCGGGTATAAAGAAAACAGGTCCTTCCACACTTTTTCCTTCAGTGACGACGGTATCGGCATGAAAGAGGGAGATGAAGCGAAAATTTTCAAGGTCTTTCAAAGGAACGAAACTTCAAAGGGGACGGACGGCTCCGGCCTGGGACTTGCGATTGTAAAGGAAATTGCAAAAAGGCATCAGGGTCGGGTCTGGGTGGACACTGGCACTCAAAAAGGAACGACGTTTTATATATCCATTTCAAAGGCTTTGGAGGTGGAAGGATAACATCCAACAACAAAATAGAAAGGAAGATTATTATGAATGAATTTAAAAAACTCCTGTTTCCGATCGATTTTTCAGACGTGTCTCCAAAAATGGCTCCCTGGGCGCTTACCGTAGCCAAAAAGTTTTCCGCGGAAATCCATTTGCTTTTCGTCGCACGCAAGCTTGAACACCTTTCGAGCCTTAACGTGGCACAAGTATCAATCGAGGACTTTGAGAATGCAGTCATCAGAGGCGCAGAGGAAAAGATAGAGGAGTTCGCAAACACACACTTTCAGGCTTATTCGGCCTGTAAGACCATGGTTGTGCTTGGAGATGCGGCTGAAGAAATCCTCAACTACGTGAAATCAGAAGAAATTGATCTGATTGTCATTGGCACCCACGGCAGGAAAGGGATGGAGAGGATCTTGTTCGGAAGCGTGGCGGAGAGGGTGATCAAGATGTCGCCGGTTCCCGTCATGAGCATAAATCCTTACAGGACGCGGGCGTCCTAATTGATGTGCATCCGAAAATTCCCTCTCTTGGGTGGAGGGCATGGCCGTCAAGCTAAGCAAATTAACAACCGAGATATTATAATTTGGGATTTATTTAGCCTGAAAGCTATGGCAGAGAGGGTTAGAGCCTGCCCGTACTCGATACGGGGGGTGAGGGGGGAAATCGTGTTTAACCTCTGATACATAGGGCTTGCTCTTTTAATTCTGTTTTTATATAAAAAGGTAATTTCCTTGGAAAAGGAATTCACAATATTAATAGCGGATCGGAATCGCCATGTGAGAGAACTCTTGAAGCGTGAGATGATGGCGGAGGGCTACAGGGTCCGGCTGGCAAAAAATGGCCGGGAGGTTCTCGAACAGGCTTACCACCACGAACCTCTCGACCTCCTGATCTTGGACCTGGATCTGCCGGATGCAGGCGAAGTGGCCATATTAGAAAGCATTGAGGACCGCATTCCCACCTTGCCTGTGGTGGTTCACTCCTTCCTTTCAGACTCTGCTAATAACCGTGCTGTTTTAAGTACTGCCGTGTTTGTGGAAAAGAAGGGAAGCAGTATTGAAACACTCAAGAAAGTGGCTTTTGAGGTGCTGCACAATTCTAATCCCAAACGCACGAATATCTCAGAATAAGCCACTACCTGCCTAAAGCAAATAGATTTCTTTGTAAGAATAAAACAACCAGCACCACGGGAATCTTGATATGGATGATCAAAATGACCAAAAAAAGACAAGTTATCACTATGCGTTGAGAAGGAACATGCTCTTGACCGTAATCATTGTCTCTATTACACCAATGATCTTAGTCAGCGCCCTTCTCCTCTATCAGTTCCGGATCTCCTACAGGGAAAAGGTCCACGCTCACCTTGAAACCTTAGTTAAAAAACACAAAAGAAATATTGATAATTTCTTAAAAGAAAAACTGGCTGATATCCGGTTTATGTCAGACACCTTTACTTTTGAGGAATTGAGTGACGAATCTTTCTTGCGGGACAGATTGGAAGATCTGCAAGCTGCATTTGGTCCTGTTTTTGTGGACTTAGGCGTGATCAACCCAAATGGTGTTCAGGTGGCTTATGCGGGGCCGTTCAAATTAGGTAAGGCCCTGTATTCCGAGGCGGACTGGTTTCAAAAGGCAAAGGAAAAAGAGTACGTCATCAGTGATGTTTTTTTAGGTCTTCGCGGGCTCCCTCATTTTATTGTAGCGGTAAGAGAGAATTCCAATGGAGATCCATGGATATTGAGAGCGACCATCGACTTTGTGGCCTTTAACGACCTTGTGCAGAATATTCGCATAGGTGAGACCGGCTTTGCCTACATACTTAACAAGAAAGGAGAATTCCAGACAAAGACGCTCATTGACGTGTTGCCGACCAAAGGGCCTTGTGCGGATTTTGTGGAGACCGGGAAGAAGATTCAAGACAGGATATGCATTACGGAAAAGGCGGATGAATCCGGGAACAATAACCTTTATGTGACAGCCTCTCTGAAAGACGGGGACTGGTTCCTTGTATTCCGGCAAAGGACCTCTGATGCCTTTGCTGATTTCCGGAATGCAATGAAGGTGGCCATTGTCATTATCGTGTTAGGCGGTCTCGGCATTACCACCATGGCATTTTTTCTGACCAGAAGGATGGTCGGCAGGATTGCGGAAGTAGATAAAGAAAAAGAGATCATGAAGACCGGCAAACTGGCGTCGGTGGGTGAACTGGCATCCGGCATAGCCCATGAAATCAACAATCCGGTGGCAATTATGGTGGAAGAAGCAGGCTGGATACAGGATCTGCTCGAAGAGGAAGAATTCGGAAAAAGCGAAAATCTGGATGAATTTGAAAGGGCGTTGAATCAGATAAGGACCCAGGGAAAAAGGTGTAAGGAGATCACCCATAAATTGCTTAGTTTTGCAAGAAAGACCGACTCGCGGATTCAAGACGTCCGGATCGATGATCTAATCGAGGAATTGGTCTCACTATCGGCCCAAAAGGCAAAATACAGCAACGTGACAATCAATACGGATATTCAACCGGATCTGCCCGAGCTGAAGGTCTCCCAGACGGAGTTGCAGCAGGTTATTTTCAATCTGATAAATAACGCTCTTGATGCAATGGAAAAGAAGGGCGGGGACCTGAATATTACCGGTAGTTTGGAGGATAATCATATCATTATTGAGCTGGAGGATAGCGGCCCCGGGATACCGGAGTCCAACATCTCCCGGATATTTGACCCTTTTTTTACCACCAAACCTGTGGGAAAAGGAACCGGTCTGGGGCTGTCAATCTGTTACGGTATAATAAAGAAATTGGGAGGGGAAATAAAGGTCCGTAGCGTGATAGACGAGGGGACCTCCTTCCGTGTCAGCATTCCTCTTTCTAAAGATAATGAAACGAAGAGTGATACTGTATGATTGGGAGAATAGCATATGGCTATAGCAAATGTGCTTCTGGTGGATGATGAAATCCCCTTTGTTGAAACCATTACCAAGCGTCTGTTCAGAAGAGATTTAAATATTACATCCGCCTTTAGCGGGCAGGAGGCCCTGGATACGCTTGAAAGGGATCGGAGCATCGAGGTCGTTATTCTCGATGTCAAGATGCCCGGTATGGACGGGATCGAAGCCCTGGGGGAGATCAAAAGGAGATATCCCTTAGTGGAGGTGATCATGCTGACGGCCCACGCCACCGTGGAAACAGGCATTGAAGGGATGAAATTGGGCGCCTTTGATTACCTTATGAAGCCATGTGATATGGATCTGCTTGTTTCAAAGGTAAGGGAAGCGGCTGCCAGAAAGAGGCGGCAGGAAGACAAGATCATCGGAGCGCAGATAAAGGGAAATAGGGGCCGGAGCGTATAGGGGAAAGATCATGCCCGGAAAGGAAAACCTTCAGAACGGCAATATCAAGGTCCTTCTTGTAGACGATGAAAAAGGGTTTGCAGATATCCTCACCAAAAGATTGAACAAAAGGAATATGGATGTAACCCCCGTTTACACGGGCATCGAGGCCGTTCAGATTATTAGAAAACAGGATTTTGATGTGGCGGTTCTTGACCTTAAGATGGAAGACATGGACGGAATTGAGGTCCTCAAAATATTCAAAAAAGCCTACCCTGAAATGGCGGTGATCATGCTCACAGGCCATGGTTCGGAGCAGGCCGCCAAGGAAGGCATTGAATTTGGTGCATTCGATTACCTGACAAAGCCATGTGAACTTGAAGACCTTATAGAAAAAATTCTTGAAGCCAAAGCCAAACGGAGGTAAAAGAAGTGGATGCATTTAAGGTCCTTTTCGTTGACGATGAAATCGATTTTTTAGAAACACTGTTGAAGCGCATGAAAAAGCGGGAAGTGAGTGTTTCTGGGGTCGGCAGCGGAGAGGATGCGCTCAAATTCCTGGATGACAAACCTGCAGATGTGGTGGTCCTGGATGTAAAGATGCCCGGAATGGACGGCATTGAAACGCTGAGAAAAATTAAGAACCGTTATCCGTTGATCGAAGTGATCATGCTGACCGGTCATGCAAACGTAGAGGTAGGCATAGAAGGGATGGAATTAGGGGCCTTTGACTACCTTATGAAGCCCGTAGATATTGATGAACTTTTATACAAGGTTCAGGATGCTTACAAAAAAAAGGCAATTCACGAAAAGAAGATATTAAGGGGGTGATTAAATCAATAAGGATTGATCATGGTAGAGGTTCTGGCTGGATGTTATTTAGAAAACTCTAACTGATAAGGAGCCGAATCAAAATGAATTTCTTTAGACAATGGGGAGAATTTATGATGATGGGTGCAAGGGCCCATGCAAAGTGGGAGCTTGACATGTCCAATAATATACTCCGTGACAAAAAACGGATGATCATACTCGGTCTTCTTACCGTTCCCATTATACTTGGGGGCATTGCCTTTGCCGAGCAGATCGGCGGGGCCTTGCCCGAACTGTTAGGCGGCAAAAAGGCCTACAGCCCGGCCTTTTATTCTACGGGGATCTTTATAGTCTCCATCCTTATCGGCCTCGGTGCCGGTCTGATTACCGGCTGTATCGGTGCGGGCGGGGGGTTTATCATCGCTCCGGCCCTGATGAGTGCAGGCATCAAAGGTATTCTGGCTGTTGGAACGGATTTGTTTCACATCTTTGCCAAGGCCATAATGGGGAGCGTGATCCACCGGAAATTAGGAAATGTCTCTGTACCCTTAGCCGCGGTCTTCCTGATCGGTGCCATCATAGGAGCCACAGCAGGCGGACTTATTAACCGTGTTCTTTATGAGATCAATCCCGTTCTAAGTGACGCCTTTATTACTACCGTTTACTCCCTTATGTTGGGTTTCTTAGGGATTTATGCCATGACCGACTTTCTCAGGGCGAGGAAGGCAGAAAAGGGTGTTGATGCGCCCCATGGCGGAGGGGATGCCCACGGCGGAAAGGTAGAAGGAGCGGAGATGGGAGGTCTTCCCAAGAAGCTTCAGTCGATGAAGATTCCTCCAATGGTTAAGTTCGATTATGATTTCACACCTGGTGGTCGGAGCATTTCCTGGGTGTTCCTGGTGCTCAGCGGCGCGCTTGTCGGGCTTGCGGCAGGCATTATGGGGGTTGGCGGTGGTTTTCTGACCTTCCCGATTTTCGTCTATATGTTAGGTGTCTCTTCCATGACCACGGTAGGGACTGACATCTTCCAGATCATTTTCACGGCAGGCTATGCAGCAATAAGCCAGTATGCCATCTTCGGTTTTATATTCTACACATTAGCCATGGGGATGCTTCTGGGATCTTTGGTCGGCATCCAGATCGGTGCCATGGTCACAAAGGTGGTAAGTGGGATCACGATACGCGGCTTTTACGCCATGGCGGTCCTGGCAGGTTTCGTCAACCGTATCTTTGCCCTGCCGGCCAAATTGGGAGAGATGGATGTCATTCCAATATCCAAACAGGCCGGCGCCGTCTTGGAAACCATCGGGGTCTGGGCCTTTTTCATTGTAATCGCCGGATTCAGTGTCTGGGTGATTGGAACCTTCCTGAAAAATATAGGAGTCCTTAAGGGAGAGGAGGCGACATCATGATTGCGTATAAAAAAGAGTTTTTTGGCGGCCTTGCAATGCTGGTAGCGTTTACCGTTGTCCTGATCATCATGTTTTCGCCCGTTTTCAAGGGCCAGAACGGTCTTGAATACTTAGACGCCCTTTACAACTCCATATCCAAGGGCTCGGCCTACTATATCCCGAAGGTCAAGGAAAAGAGTGACAAGTTCAAGGGCAAATCCATAAGCGTGACCCTGGCCATGACGGACAAAGGCCAGGCTCAACAGACGGCCCCGCTTTTTAAGGCAGGTGGAGCCTTAGTCACCGTTAAAGGGGTTGAACTAAAAGTCACCGGAGATCTCGGCAGGATCCTTGAAAATTGTCTTGCCGATTCGGACGCCATGTACAAAAATGAGGGACAGAAGGTCTTTAAAAAATACGGCTATGACGAAAAGCGGGTCCTTTTTAACTGGTGGAAGGCAGCCAAAGTAATGGATAAGGACTTAAAAAAGCAGAAGAAATTCAAAGAGGCCAAAATTGTTGCTCTGGTGGTCAAGAAGGCCGTGGAGGCATCCTACAACTACTACAAAATCGAACCGCAAAAAATTGGTGACCGTCTGGGCATTGTTATCTTCTCCCTGGTCTTTTATGTAATCTACACACTGTGGTACGGTTTTGCCATTATGTTCATGTTTGAGGGCTGGGGCATGAAGCTGGAACACTAATTGATGTTATGATATAAAACCCTTCTTTCAAAAGGCTAAAGGCAAACAGCAACCTCCCATTGCCTTTGGCCTTTTTTTTAGTTATCATATATCATTATGGGTCGTATGATTGATATGTTGAAGGGCTTGTTTCAGATGAAACAAGATCGAGAATCGGTCAATGTGGAAGAGCTCCGTACCGCCTTCCAGGCCCGATACCATCAGTTCAAGCTCCTCCTGAATGCCAACAACAAGGCCCTCGAGATCATGGCGGAAATGGAAGAAGCCCTGGGTGGAGGCCAGCCTTTTGGCATGAATTTTGTGCAGGCACGCCTAACCGGCGTATCCACCAGCGTCTGGCAGATCATCAAACATCTGAACGATCTTGCCCCGGGTAAATATGAGGCGCTCTACGGGCAATTCAAAGAGATCCAGAAAAAAATCAATCAGTATGTTCAACGCAAAAGTCTTGGCGAGGAGGGGCCCCTGGTCCTCCCTCTTGACTCGGTGGATAAAGACATGGCGGACCAGGTGGGCAGCAAGGTGGCTAATCTGGGAGAGATCAGGAACAGGATTCAACTGAGAGTCTCCAATGGCTTTGCCATAACGGCCAGCGCCTACCAGCGGTTCATGGAACATAATGATCTCCAGGCGGAAATCGATCGACTCATTCAGGCGACCGACGTGGAGCGCCTCGATCAACTATTCAGCCTCAGCGCCAACATTCAACAACTGATTATTCGATCATCCCTTCCGGAGGACCTTGAAGTCGCCATTAACGAACAATATCGACTGCTGGAAGAGGAGGATGGCAAAGGGATCAATGTGGCCATGCGGAGCAGCGCCTTAGGTGAGGACCTTGCAGGAATAACCTTCGCAGGCCAGTACCGTTCGGAACTCAATGTGAGCAGTGAGAATATTGCCCAGGCTTACAAGGAGATCGTGGCCAGCAAGTACGGCCTGCCTGGCATGACCTACCGGCTGAACCGCGGCATCCGTGATGAAGATGTCGTCATGTGTGTAGGGTGCATGAGTATGGTGGATGCGGTTGCAGGCGGCGTTACATATTCCGCCAATCCTGTCAACATCCAGGACAATTCAGTTTTAGTCAATGCAGTTTGGGGGCTGCCGAAGTCGGTTGTGGATGGAAATACGCCTTCGGATCTTTTCGTCGTCTCTCGCGGCGAGCCAATGACGATTCTCGAAAAGGATATCCCCGTCAAAACCCATAAGTATGCTTGTTATCCCGATGAAGGTCTGTGCAGAATAGACATTACCGGCGACAAAAGCAGGCAGGCATCTCTGAAGGATGAACAGGTCCTTGAACTTGCAAAACTGGCGGTCAGGCTTGAAGCACACTACGGCGGGCCACAGGATATCGAGTGGGCCGTCAGGGCAGACGGTTCGATTGTCCTTCTTCAATGCCGGCCCTTGGAGCAGAAGGGTGCAACTAATCAAGACCGCGACTCTGACATGTTCAATGATCTGCCTCCGTTGCTAAGGGGAGGGGTTACGGCAAGCCCGGGCGTGGCGGCCGGCCCGGTCTTTATTGTGAAGAAAGAGATTGACACCCTTAAGTTCCCCAGCGGGGGAGTCCTGGTAACGGCCCAATCCCTGCCCCGCTGGGCCATGCTTTTGAATCGAGCGGCTGCGGTCGTTACGGAGCAGGGAAGCATGGCCGGGCATCTTGCCAATGTGGCAAGGGAGTTCGGTGTTCCCGCGCTTTTCGGAATAAAAAATGCGGTGCAACAGCTAAAAAACGGGCAACCGGTCACTGTGGATGCAGATTGTCAGAGGATCTATGAAGGGCGTATTGATGTCCTGCTTGAAAGGCAGAAAAGCCCGAAAAATCTCATGGAGGGAAGCCCCGTATATGAGGCCCTCAAAGGGGCCGGCAAGCACATCATCCCACTAAGACTGCTGGATCCTTATTCGCCCCGGTTCACACCCAAGAACTGCAGAACTTTTCATGACATCACCCGCTTTTGCCACGAAAAGGTGGTGGATGAGATGTTCCGGTTTGGAAAAGAGCATCGTTTTCCGGAGCGCTCCAGCAAGCAGCTATTTTGTGAGACGCCCATGAAGTGGTGGATCCTGAATCTCGACGACGGTTTTAGCGAGGAGGTGGAGGGAAAGTTTGTCAGGCTGGACAACATTGTGTCTATACCTATGCTGGCCCTGTGGGAGGGGATTATCGCGGTTCCATGGGAGGGCCCGCCGCCCGTTGATGGAAAGGGTTTTATGTCGATCATGTTCCAGGCTACTACAAATACCGCCTTAAATACGGGAGTACGTTCAGAATATGCCGCCCGGAACTACTTTATGATTTCCAAGAATTACTGCAGCCTGAGTTCCAGGCTCGGGTTTCATTTCTCTACCGTGGAGGCCTTAGTTAGTGACAGGTCCGGGGAAAATTACATAAACTTCCAGTTCAAGGGTGGGGCCGCTGATGATCTTCGGAAGCAAAAGAGGGTCTTCTTTGTGGGTAATATCCTGGAAGAATATGGTTTCAGGGTGGAGATAAAGCAAGACCATTTAGCGGCCCGTATAGAGGGCCATGAAAAGTATTTCATGATAGACCGTTTGAAAATAGTTGGTTACATGACGATCCATACAAGACAGATTGATATTATCTTGTTCAATCATTCTAAAGTGAACTACTATCGAACAAAAATCACTAAAGACATCAATGAGATAATTGGCCCCACATGAGAACCCGGCCTTCCCTTCGGGACATATGCCACTGTTATTCTGTCTAAAAAAACCACCGCCTCTAAACGTGGATACTTTCCTCCCCCACCTTTACAATCTGTAAAAATTTCCGACAGAAATATTGTCCCTGCAACGGGAGCATTACATGTCATATCCAAATAATTCCAATTGTTTTTAAAGGGTTACGCAAATCTCCTTCCAACCCGATTTTTGGCACAATCATTGCGTTTGGTAATGGCATCCATCCGGGAACCACATCATTCTTTTCCAAATCCAAAGGAAAATAGTCCCCTTTCTTCCGCAGAGTGGGGCGGTGGACGTGAGGATCATGTATCAGCTCTTGATTCAACAGTATCTGGGGAAGAGGCCAATGAAAAACTCGAAGAAAAACCGGATGTGGTCATTCTGGATATTAAAATGCCGGGCATGGACGGCCATGAGGCATTAAGTGAGATCAAGAATCGCTCTCCTAACGTCCCCGTGATCATGCTCACCGGACATGGGGCCATGCCTTCTGCCAGGGAGGCCCTGATTGAAGGGGCATTTGACTATCTCGCAAAACCATGTGATATTGATATCTTAGCCGCTAAAATCACCGATTGATTGAAGGGGCATTTGACTATCTCGCAAAACCATGTGATATTGATATCTTAGCCGCTAAAATCACCGATGCCTGCCAGCAGATGAAGGCGGAAGGAGTTGCCGAGGAAAAGAGAGTAATGGATGTGATGATACCGCTTGAAGACTATACAACCCTGAAAGGCGATCAGACCATCGGAGAGGCTATTCTAAAACTGAAGGAATCCTTTGCTTCAAAGGTATCTACCAGCCGCATCATGGAAACAGGCCACCGCTCCATTCTCGTACTCGATGACAAAGGTGAGGGAGAGGGAATTCTGTCTATTCGGGACCTGCTTAAGGGGATTATGCCCGCTTATCTCAGCGCCTCCAAACCGTCTATGGCGGACAGCATTCAATATTCCCCCATATTCTGGAGCGGCATGTTCACCTCTGAAGTTAAGGCCTTGGCTAAAAAGGAGATAAGGGATCTTATGTCTCCCGCCCCCCTTGCCGTTGACGGGGAATCCAATCTCATGGAGGCCGCGCATATGATGGTTACAAATAAGGTGAGGCGACTTGTCGTCATGAGATCCGGACAGGTGGCAGGAGTGATCCGGGAGCAGGACCTGTTTTTTGAAATGGAGAGGGTCCATAAGGCATAATAGAACTTCACAGGATTTATGGGGAGGGATACGCAGTGAAAATCGCAAAACTTCTTGGAATAGTGCTCTCGGCTATTTTCCTGTTATGGGGTCAATCGGCCCTTGCGGCAATGAGCAATGAGGATCTGCTCAAAAAGCTCAATGAACTGAGCGACGTCATCCAGAAACAGCAACAACAGATAGAACAGTTGCGACAGGAACTTAAAAATCAAAGAAATTCCATTGATAAGGTCCGGGAGTCCCAGGACGAAAAAATCAAGACGGCAGTGAAGGCCGAAACCAAGGAAGCGGAAAAGACCTGGCGTGAATGGATTCCCAAATGGACTGAAAACATCAAGATCTCCGGGGATCTCAGGCTTCGTTATGAGTCAATATACAATCGTGAGCAGCGACAGGCCGATCTTTCCACCGAGGATGTCCCCACCCGGCACCGGTACCGCCTCCGCGCGAGGCTCTTTGTTGACGGTAAGATCTCGGATGAGTTATCCGCCCATTTCATGATCTGCACAAACCAGGATATCAATCAGGAGGCCACCACTACCAATCAGAGCTTTACCAGTGACTTCAATGATAAAGGGATTTATCTCCATCGCGCATATGGCACCTATAAACCCAAATGGCTTCCGGGTCTGGAGGTGACTGCAGGGAAGTTCAAAAACACCTTTATGTACACGGACATCATGTGGGATCCTGATGTTAATCCGGAGGGCATTTATGAACGCTATCAGTACCAGGGCTGGGAAAACTTCAAGCCCTTTATCCATTTAGGCCAGATGCAGGTAAATGAAGTTAACAGGCAGGCCGATGACACGGCCCTTTACATCAACCAGATAGGCTTTGACTGGAAGATCGGTTCGGTGAAATGGTCCTTAGTAGGCAGCTATTATGACTGGGCCAACCTGCACAACTCTCGATACCTTAGATTCGGCACTTATAAAACCGGTGGAGGAAATACCTTTGTTAAGGATCCAACCTGGACTGCTGCCAATAAAGTATATCAATACCTGTATGACTATAACCTCTGGGAGGGCATATCGTTTGTTTCATTCAAGTTAGGCCCGGTGCCCACAAAACTCATGTTTGACTATATTGTGAATACCGCTGACCATGTGCCAAGCGATCAGGATACGGCCTATTTTGCCGGGTTTAAGTTGGGCAAGGAAAAGAAAAAGGGAGACTGGTCCCTGTTCTACAAATACGCACGTATCGAAAGAGATGCCGTGGTCGGTTCCATGAACGACCAGGACTTTTACGGCGCCAATCGCAAAGGGCATAAAATAGCGTTTCGATATATGCTGCTTGACCGGTTTAGGTTCGGGGCCGCCTACTTCTACACAGACCCGGT
>JAFDAP010000072.1 GCA_019313765.1 Deltaproteobacteria bacterium
CTTCAACACAAAGGATGTGGTCAGGAGAGGAAAAGATGGATGCCCCTGTGGCAGGACATCCATGATAATTTCCGAAGTGGCCGGGAGGGCGGATGACTTGAGGAAAATCAGGGGAGTGCTTTTTACCCCGGTTTCGGTGGAGGAAGTCCTGAGAAAGGAATTCCCTGTAATCAGTGAATATGAGATCGTTGTTAAGAAAAAAGGGATTATGGATGAGATCAGTCTCAAGGTAGAACCTCAGGAAGAGATGGGCGATGACTCCATGAAAGAGCTTATGGCCCGGATCACTGAACGGCTAAAAATGAAGACCAACCTGAGGTTCAATATTGAACTGGTAAAACCGGGACAATTACCCCGTTACACATTAAAGTCCAAAAGATTTAAGGATCTAAGGATTTAAGGGGGGGGGCTAAGGATATGGAAGATGAAGGCAGGGATAATGATATGGGTTCAATAAAGGAAATGAAGCAGAAGATCGAGGAGATTGAGGGTCTGGTACTCGAACTAAGAGAATTGGGCAAGTGCATGCCGGTAGTAGAGAAAAACGCTCGAAGTATTTTGAGCTTCACTCACATTTTAAGGTTCAGTATTTCGGATCTGGCTGAAATATAAAACGGTAGGCGTTCACGGGTTCAAAGGTTCAGGGGTTCAAGGTTCCATTCTCGTCCCCGGACTGCATTTGGGATGCGTATTTACGAGAAAAGCGTTAGCTTCGTCAGGCCTAATCCAGAATTTGGAGCCAAATTGGCAATTAGTTGGGAGAATGAGCATTTTTAATGAGGACTTCGGGTCTTCAATCCCTTCTTTTCCTTAACCCTGAACGTTGAACCCTGAACCTGTGAACGGTTACATAAAACGTATAAGGAGGTTAACGATGGCCGAAGTAAAAAAGGTTAGAACTGCATGCCGAAGTTGTCATGGAGGGTGTGGCGTCATTGCCCACGTCAAGGACGGCAAGGTGATCAAGGTGGAAGGGGACCCGGCTTCTCCCATCAGTCATGGCACCCTGTGCAGCAAGGGACTGGCCATCACGCAATTAGCCTACCATCCCGATAGGATACTCCATCCCCTGAAAAAGATGGGGAAGGGTTGGGAGCGAATCACCTGGGATGAAGCCCTGGATACCGTGACTGAGAAGTTTAAGGAAGTCATTAAGGAGTATGGCGCGGAGTCCATCGTCATCGGTCAGGGGACGGGGCGAGATTATGAAAGTCACCTCTACCGTTTTGCCAACCAACTGGGGACTCCAAACGTGCTTACCGCCGGGCACATGTGCTATGTGTCCAGGGTGGCCTCAACCCTGGTAACCCTCGGCAATTTGCCCATCTGCGACTACAGGGGAGGCCCCAAATTGATTGTGATGTGGGGCTGTAACCCCCAATGGACCAACCCGGATGAATACAAGGGCGTGGATTTCTGGAAGGCCTATAAGAAGGGGGCGAAACTGATTTGCATCGATCCGAGGAAGGGATTTGTTGCCAAGAAAGCGGATCTCTGGCTTCAGGTTCGACCGGGAACCGACGCCGCCCTGGCCATGGGGTTCCACCATGTGATCATCGAAGAGGATCTCTACGACAAAGAATTTACTGAGAACTACATCAACGGATGGGATGCCTTCAAGGAGCGGGTTCAGGAGTATCCACTTGAACGGGTGCAGGAGATTACCTGGGTCGATAAAGAGCTGATTCGAAAAGCCGCTCGAATGTATGCCAGAATCAAACCCGCCTGCATACATTGGGGGGTTCCCACGGAACAGAACAACAACTGTGCAGACTGTACCCGCGCCATCGCAGGGTTGATGGCGGCAACGGACAATCTGGATGCCAAGGGAGGAAATGTCCTCTATGTCAATCCCCCGACACGGACTGTGGCCGAATTCTCTCGCCACCGGGACCTCCCCAAGGAGATGCATGCAAGAAGGCTTGGAGCAGACCAGTTCAAATTAGGCGCCCGCGTGGCCTTCATCAATCCGAAAAAGGCTTGGGACGCCATCCTGACGGGAGAGCCTTATCCATTAAAAGCCGGATTGTTGTGCGGGTCCAACCCGGTGGTGTCCAGGGCCAATGCCCGCGAGGCCTATGACGCCCTGAAAAAACTTGAATTCTTTGTCATCATTGATCATTTCATGACCCCTACAGCGGACTTGGCAGACATCTTTCTGCCGGCAGCCACCTGGCTGGAGCAGAACCACGTAGCCGACAACTGGAAGCGACACGGCTTCGTGGTTGCCAGACAGAAATGCGTGGAGATCGGCGAGGCCTGGCAGGATCACAAGATCTTCCAGGAACTGGGGAAGAGGATGGGACAGGAATGGTGGGGTACGGTGGAAGATGCCTTAGACTATCTGCTCGAACCCTCGGGATTGACCTGGGAGCAGTTCAAAGAAAAGGGTTATCTTAGAGGAGAGATGGTTTATCATAAATACAAGGAGAGGGGGTTCTCCACCCCCACCGGCAAGGTGGAGCTCTATTCAACGATCCTTGAAAAATGGGGATATGACCCCATTCCCAAGTACACGGAAGTCCCGGAGAGCCCCTATTCCAAACCGGAACTTACGGACAGATATCCCTATATCCTCAATGCAGGCCTGCGGACCCCCACCTTTTTTCACACCGCAAACCGAATGCAGCCCTGGCTCAGGGAGATCCGTCCCGACCCCCTGGTGGAGATCCATCCGGAAACGGCCGAGAAGGAAGGCATCGAGAACGGCCAGTGGGTCTGGATCGAGTCTCCAAGAGGGCGCGTTAAGGAACGGGCAAAGTTCAACCGCAACATTGACCCACGGGTGGTTGTTGCAGAGCATGGGTGGTGGTACCCCGAAATTAAGGAGGAAGGACACGGCTGGGACATATCCAACATCAACCTCCTGACGGACAATGCCTACGAGACCCTGGACCCCGCCATCGGTTCCACCAACCTGAGGGTCTGCCTGTGCAATATATCACCAGTGTCGGAAGCAAATCCGGTTTAAGGATGAGCATCTATTGGAAGAGGGAGGCCAAGTACAAGGAAATCTGACTTGGATAGATCCTGTGAGCGGGCTGGCATGGCAGGTTGAATCCCCTGGGACGATGAACTGGGCTGAGGCCATGGGTTATGCGAACTCGCTTCTATTGGGGGGCTACCACGATTGGCGGCTGCCGGAGGCCAGCGAACTGGAAACGCTCCTTGACCGGAATGAACTCCTGGATGTGGCCAGGTATCGCCCCTCCATGCGCAAGGAGATCCCTTTTCGGGATGCCCTGGCCTACTGGTCGTCTACCACTTTTGGAGAGAACACGAACAACGCATGGATTGTGATGTTCAACGGTGCTTACGTCTTGAGCTACAACAAGCGTAACCGCTACCATGTACGTTGCGTAAGAGGTTACCCCAACGTTGCAAAAGTCGAGGATGCCGCAGATCTTAGGCGTCGAGGGTGAAGCTGTAGTACTTTACCGCGAACCCTCTACAACGCAGGAGATGCGGTATCCTCGGCTTTCCCGTAGGGTAAATAAAATGGCTGTTTTCCTGCTTTCAGGATGCCACCTGTAGTGGATTCCAGCAGAGCATTAAAAATGAAGAAATAGCGTGTATTTGTAGCTTTAAAACTTATTTTGCTATTTTATTTATGCAACTAAGGGGGTTAGGCTTGCCAATGAACCCAAGACATCTCGACTTTATTCAGAAGGAGCAAAAGCCATGGGAAAAGTTTCATTGATGTTTTATAAAAAGGATTGTATGGGATGCCATGCCTGCGAAATCGCCTGCAAGCAGGAACATGGGCTTGGTGTCGGTCCCCGACTGGTGCGTGTTATTGAAGACTCGCCTGACTACTATCCCATCTACTGTCACCACTGTGCCAAGGCTCCGTGCAAAGCGGCCTGCCCTGTGGATGCCATCTCGAGAGATGAGCGGGGAATCGTGCTCATTAATAACGATCTGTGTATCGGTTGCAAAGAGTGCATGGAGGCCTGTCCGTTCGGGGCCATGCAGTTTGATGATGATCAGGAAATAGCGGTGAAGTGCGATCTTTGCTACGAAAGGCTTGAAAATGGTGAAGCGCCTGCCTGCAGCAAGGCCTGCGCCACCGGGTGCATTATCTGGGGTGATATGAAAGAGCTCTCTAACAAGATTGAGGAGATGGTCATACAAAAGTAAATCCAATTGTCAGAAATAATAAACTCACTCTTTCCAGTTGCCGATCTATCTGTTATTCACTCCTTGAAACTTATAAACACCGAGTCCTATCAGCAGGGAAATTCCGGCTGCGAAGAATAGAGCGCGAAAACCCGCCAATTCTCCGATGTAACCAAGTATAATAGAACCGACAAATACCCCCGTGTCTATCCCACCTGTAAAGACTCCTGTAATTCTGCCACGGATATGGATGGGTTCGTTTCGTATGGCCAGGGCATTAAGGCATGGAAAGAGAAATCCATGGCCACAGCCGGACATTAAGCCTGAAATGGCTAAAGTCACGTTTCCCCCCAGAAAAATCAAAATAAGAGGCCCTATACCTGTTAGGGTTAGACCGTATGGGATGATCCTTTCTTCTCCAATCTTATCGCCAAGCCTCCCTCCAAGAAGCCTTGTAATAACCGCTGCTGAAGAATAGAAGATGTAGTAAAGGGAGATGAATGCAAGATTTTTTTCCTTTGCATAAGGTGAGACAAAGCCTCCAAAGGCTGCCAGTGCAAAACCAAATAAAAAGGCAAGTAAGAAGATAATGAACATTTTTCTTCTCATAAAGACGGAGAAAAAGGAAGGGGGTGATTCATGCGAGACATGAACATAGGACTCCGGGAGAGGGAGTTGGAGCAAAAGACCAATGGTAGCCATCCCCGTGGCAGAAAGAAAGAAAATGGAAAATCCGAATTCCTTGATTATTGTTTCACCAATGACAGGACCAATGGCCATCCCTATAAGTCCCGTGACACCGAACATACCGAGTCCTTCATTTAGGCGTGCTTCAGGGACAATGTCAGCGATGTAAGTGAATACTGACGTAAAACACACGGCTAACCCTATGCCATGTAAAATCCGTACAAGAATAAGAGGAAGGTAGAATTGAATCAGATCCCCTTGAAAGAGGAGATATGTGAGAGGAAGAGCGGTCATGATGAGGCATCCAATTGTATAACTTCTCTTCCTCCCGATTCTATCAACCATGTCGGAGATCCAGGGACGACAGAGGACAGAGGAGAGGGCAAAGGCGGCCATAATTATCCCTATATCGGCCTTAGAGCCTCCATGATCCGTAATAAAAAGAGGAAAGAGGAAGAAACAGCCAAAACTGGACACTGTAAAAAAATTGGAACAGGCTATGGTAAGAAATGACGGACTATACAACATAGATATTCCTTCCGGGAATTGGCCCGTTGCATGGCTATGCAGAATCCTTTTGGCCCATCTTGGAGGCTGTCGGAAAACCCGCATCTGCGGGGCGTTGCGCTCATCCTTCGTCACTACGACGTACGTTCATGTACGCCTCATTCCTCAGGATTTCGCGCGCCTTGCATCTGTACATTTTCCAACAGCCTCTAAAATTCCAGCATTCCGACAGGCTCCTATAAGAAATGGGGGATTAGAAGAGCCGATTAATATTTTTCCCTCGGTTTTGGATTATTACAAAATGTTTCAATGGATCTAGAAAAATATATTGAAATCAGGTAAATAGTCAAGAGGATGCTGATAACCATTAAATCTTTATCACACGGATTTGACATATCCCATATCCTCTGTGTGGTAGTTCGAATCTTTAAATATTTTACTATGCGCTCATATTGTGTGTAAACGTCAACCCAAAACTGACCCACCTTGACAAAGTGACGCATTAGAAATAATCTCGTTGCCTTTAACACCCGAAATATATCAGAGATACCCCAAAACTTGTATCAGGAGCCGTCCTCCCATGACCCTCACCAAAGTCCATCTCATAAATTCTGTCCATAATCATCTCGGTATGCCGAAACATAAATCAATCCAACTAGTTGGTTCTATTCTGGAAATCATTAAAACGACACTTGAGAACGGCGAAGACGTTTTGATTAGTGGATTTGGGAAGTTATGTGTGAAAGAAAAGAAGGAACGTAGGAGCAGGAATCCAGCAACCGGTGACGATATGATCCTGGATCGGAGGTGGGTAGTGCCGTTTAAATGCTCGCCGGTGTTGAAGGAAAAGGTGAATGGGAAAAGATCAACTCCAGGTATGAAAGATTGATTGGAACTGACTATTATCGCAGTTAAACTTTATTTCAGATGCAGGAGATAAAACATGGATGATGAGAGTTTTTATGAATATGAATCAAGTCAATACGGCGATGGTATAGTGTTAAATAAGTACAGGAATGAATTTTCACTTGTAGCGGCAAAGCGTAAGAATGATGAGATTTTTATGGAGTGGGTTTTCCCACAGAAAAGAGATGGGAGCAAGGAACCAATTGACAAAAGCCTGCCCTGGAAGATCAAACTGGGACCCAAGGCAGAAGCTATCAAGGTGCTAAAGTACTTTCTGGGGAAGCTGGAGGGTGGCATATCTCCCTCTGATGATATCCCAGATGATGACGGCAGGAAGGATGATTCATTTGACGATGATATTCCGTTTTGAGTGAGGTTAACGTAATTAGATATATCAAGACAGTGAAATGATGAGTGACCGAATTGCGAAATCCTGCCCAGCACGTAACCGCGATGTGCTGCTGGGGGTATTTTCAGAAATGGTATGGGGTAGAGAAAGGGGCTTGAAATGGCTACAGAAAAAAGGGCTTTCTACTGTGTGTTTAAACCTGACAAAATGCCGAGCACGGAAGAAATGAGAAAACTTTTTGAAACAAGCTATCCCATCTTCCTGGACTCGGACCCTGTTGAATTCAAGTGCTGGTGGTGTGATCAGGAGAAGAAGGAATGGGGGAAGAAGCCCTCAGGGAACATGTGACCTCGGACCTCTGGACAAAGGTGGTCCCTGAAAAGTACGGGTGTGTGCCCAAGTGGTATGCCCTGGAAGTAGGAGCTATAATCGCCAAAAAGGCCATTACGGCCTTTGAAGGCTCGTGGGTGGACGAGTAACAGGGTCTACCTGGAACTATATACCCATAAGCTTTTTCCGAATCTGCTCCTGTAGTAGAGAAAAGGGGACAGGTAAATAACGATTTCTGTATACCAAAGACTCCCAACTCGATCACGGTTAAAGGCAAACTTGTAATAGCCTGAAATAACTTATTTATTTTATTTTCTTGGCTTTGGATGATATAGAAAATAGCACAGGCAAATATAATGTTCCCTTTTTACTTCTTTTTGTATTGTAGTTGTAGTTGTAACATTAATGAACATCCAGTAGAATCCGGACAGATGATTTGAAAAGGAAACAACAGTTC
>JAFDAP010000073.1 GCA_019313765.1 Deltaproteobacteria bacterium
CTGGTTATCCCAGTCAGATTTTCAATAAAAAGTTTAATCTCTTCTGCCAACATATCATCGGTCTGCATGGTAAAACTGCCATCCTTCAGTTTTTCATAGAGAGGAATCCTATTAGGGACTCTCAGGCTTCGAAGGCGGATAAAATGGGGATTGATCTGGTTGAGCACCCTGGCCGTTTCCAGGGCATGATCACGCCACATCTCCTGCCCGCCTAAACCCGGCATGACGTATTCCGACAATTCCATGCCTGCTTCGATGATTTTTTGTCCCGCCTCGATATGTTTTAAAGCTGTTACGCCCTTTTTCATGAATTTGAGAAGCGGATCAAAGCCGGTCTCCAAACCGATATGTATCCTATTGAGGCCGGCTTTCTTGACTTGTTTCAATGATTCCACTGATTTGCGCACAACCGTGCGTGACCTTGAATAGGTCGTTATTCGAGTGATCTCCGGAAATTTTTCCTTTAAAAACTTCAGGACTTCAACCAGGTCCCTTGTCTTCATGACCAGGTTATCTGCGTCTTGCAGGAAACAGGCGCCGGTCCCGTAATAGAGCCAGGCGGCCAAACTGCGGTAGCTGTCGCTGTACCCGGGATTCCCGAAAATATGGCTGATTACCCGGTCATTACATTCCCCGCCCGCCCCGAGTTTCCATGAAAGGGAATTGATGTCATCTGCAATGTCCCTGGCTGTCAGTATGTCTTCCTTGATCTCCTCAACCGTCCTCAAAGAGAACTTTTGTTTCTTGTAGACCGGACAAAACAGGCACTGATTCCAGGGACAGTTCCTGGTAATCCGCAAAAGCAGGCTTCGTGCCTCATTTGGAGGTCTGATGGGTCCCTGTTCAAAACTGAGTTGTTTTTCTGCCATTTAACTTTTGGCTCCTTTGTTCTATTACGCTATATTAGACATCATCTCTATGACAGAAAATGACAAATATATCAACCCTATGTTTTGGGACATGATAAAGACCACCCAGGCTAAAATTTATGCCGGATGGACCTTGTGGCACGCCATATGTTTTTTGGGAAGAAAAGGGATGAGGATGTAAGGGGCACTAAAAGGAATGATATCAATTTTGATCAGTTTCTATCCAAGACCTCGCGGGCAAAGTTGAGCAGTTCTCTATTGTCATAAGGCTTGATGATAAAGCCTTTTGCCTTTGACTCGATTGTCTCTTTTACAGATCCGTCAACTGAATAGCCGCTGGTGACAATCACCTGTGCCTGCGGGTTTACCTTGAGAATCTCTTCCAGGCACTGTCTGCCACCCATACCCGGCATAATCAGGTCCAGGATGATCAGGGCTATACTCTCATATTGCTTGCTGAAAATTTCCAGGGCGCTCTCGCCATCCGGCGCAGTAAGCACCTTATAACCTACGCTGGCGAGCATCTCTTTACCCGGATTTCGAATGCTCTCTTCATCATCCACGAATAAAATGGTTTCACTTCCTCCCTTGACAGGCAATTTCACCTCCTTCACATCCGGTTCCTGCTTTTTTAGCTCTATGGCCGGAAAATAGATTCTGAAGGCGGTGCCCTTTCCCGGTTCACTTTCACATGTAATATAACCGCCGTGGCTTTGCACGATGCCATAAACCATAGCCAGACCAAGACCGGTTCCCTTTCCTACCTCCTTTGTTGTGAAAAACGGCTCAAATATGTGCGTTTGTATGTCTTTTTCAATGCCGTGACCGGTATCCGAAACACTCAACAGGACATATTCCCCGGGAGTGGCGCCCAGATGAGTTTTACAGAATTTTGCATCCAGAGTAATGTTTTTAGTTTCAAAGATCAGATTACCCCCATCCGGCATTGCATCCCTGGCATTAACTCCCAAATTCATCATGATCTGCTCTATCTGGACGGGGTCTGCACTTACAGATTTAAGGTCGCCAGTCAGTTTTATTTCAATGCTGACCATTTTCGGGATCATTCGGTCTAACATCTTGGCGATCTGCACCACTTCCTGATTTAGATCCAGGGGTTTTAACTTGCTTTTCACCTTCCGGCTGAAAAGCAGGAGACGTTTTGTAAGATCGCTGGCCCGCTTGACCGATTTTATGATCGCTTCAATTCTGCTGAAGTCAGGGTCCTCAGGCTCCTTTTTCATCAACAGGATCTGGGTATAGCTGAAAATTGACTGGAGAATATTATTGAAATCATGTGCAATCCCCCCTGCTAAGGTGCCGACGGCCTCCATTTTCTGTGCAACCTGGAGTTGGGATTCCAAATCCTTTTTTTCGTGTTCCGCACGTTTGAGTTCTGTAATGTCATTGCCAATACAGAGGACCTCCGTAAGCTTGCCGTTTCCGTCAACTATGGGTTTATAGGTCCATGTGATCCATACTGTGTTACCATTCCTGAGTATATTTTCGTCTTCACTTACAAACTGTCGTTCCGGATCCTGCTGAAGGGACTCTACAAGTTTACCGAGATCCCGCTTTGCTGATTCCGTATTCGGGAAAATCGTGCCTCTCAAATTTCTTCCGAGAATATCATTTTCAGTATATCCAAAAAACTTCTGTGCGAATTCGTTAAAAAATGTAATTTTTCCCTCTGTATCCCTTCTTAAAATGATGCTGTTAGCGTTCTCAACCAGTTCCCGATATTTTTCTTCACTGTTCCGCAACGCCTCCTCGGCCCGTCTACGCTCGGTGACATCCCTCACAATACCCCGGAATCCGGTCGAACTGCCTGACGAGTCCCGTATCAGGGAAGCGGATACCTCAACTACATGGAGGCTCTTTTCATTTTTCCTGATTACTTCATAATCCGATATCATTGCAGGGTTGCCTGTTCGGTAAATCCCGTTAAAAATCCGATACATTTTCTTTGCGGTTTTAGGGCTGGTATAGTCACGGTTATTGAGTCCCGACAATTCTTTTCGGGAATACCCCAAAATCCTGCATAGTGAATCATTAAAAAAAGTTAAGTTCCCGGCAAGATCAACCTCAAAGTAGCCTTCTTCAACGCTCTCAAGTATTGAGCGATATTTCTCCTCGCTCTCCTGAAGCTTCTGAAAAGACATGGCCTCCATAATATTGATGGCTGTTTGCGAGGCAACACCCATCAAAAGACTCATATCGCTCTGGGTAAGGATCCTTTTTGACCTAACATTATCTATGGTTAAGACGCCTAAAGATCTTTTTTCATAGACAATGGGTACACAAATAAGCGCCCGGACTCCCATTTGTCTTGCTAATTCCAGACTTCTCTTTGAGAACGCCTCCTCAATTTCGGCAATATCATTTATCAAAAAGGGCTTCTGCTCTTTGAAAGAGAGTACAAAAACTCCTTTGGATTCAGGATTGTCGAGGTGAAACACGGCCTGCTTCAAAAACCTTTCTTGCTCCTTACTGTAACCGTAACCGGCTCTGTAAAGCAGCCGCGTCTCATTTTTGTTGGCAAGCATAAGCATGCCGCGATCAAAGTCCAGGCGCTTCTCCATTGCATTAACCACAGTTTTGACGAGGTCGTCTGTGTCTATAATCTTTGATGTAGCCTGGCCGATCTCTTTTATAAGCAGGACATTCTTGTACCGGATATCCATTTCAAACAGGAGATCCTTTGCTGCATCGCCCTGTGTTTCAACGGTCTTGGTGAGTTCATTCTTTTCAAGATGTGCTGAGTAAAAGTAAAACAGCGCGGTGAGCAAGGCACATCCCAGGACAAGTATAACCCAACTCATGACCGGTAAGACGAAGAATAAACCCGAACATGCCGCAATGCCCGCTAAGGAAGAATAATTACGTAGCTGTTTCCAGATGAGAAAAGGGGTCTTATCCCAGGTTATAATATAGCGACCTACTTCGGCTCCCCTGTGAATGCAATCAGGATGTTCGACCTTGGCATATTTATTGGTGAATAACTTGGCCATGGATTCCAGAAGACCCATCCGGTTTTCGCATTGATGAGGTTTTTCCTTAATGCCCGGCCTGGGCTTGACAAGGACCTCCATTTTATCGTCTGCGATTTGTCTGGTCTCTAATTTGTAGGCGCGGCTCAGATTAGAGGCAATTTTTTCCAACATCCAATAAGCGGAACCAGGTGTCATAAACCCCAAAGCGTATTGTCGTAATGTACCGGTTGCTTGAGAGGATGCAGCGTAGCGCCCGACTTCTCGGGAGATGTTTGGGTCCCCTGTCTTCTCGGTCAGAATTTCGTGAAAACGGTCTACCTCGGCCTGGGTGAACCAGTGAGACTGATCGTCCACTTCATATCTGGCGATCCCTGCGTAATTGAGGACAGAATCAATATCCACATCAGGATGAACTTTTTTGGCATACTCCACATAGTTCTTTATGATGCGGCTGTTATACAGAGACCCAGAGGTGTGATGGGTGGAATTGGGAGAAGAGACCATTTGATACATCCTTGCAGACAAATCATTTTCGTTTTATTCATTTTACACTATTAATTATGACGAACCCCTAAAAAGTCGTACTTAATGAATCTGTCATTTCGACCGCAGGGAGAAATTTTATGTTTTCAATTGGTTACACGTTAAAGATTTCTCGCTTCGCCCTCCGGGGCGTAGGCCCTACGGGCCTGAGGCTCGAAATGACAAGTGGGAGAGATTTTTTACGAGGTTAACAATTATAAAAAATTAGTTAATTATATATATAAAAGTTATATAATGTCAATAGTTATTTATAAATATGCAAGGATATCCCCATGATTTTGTTTTGTGCACCGATGCTCTCATGGTCAAATGGATAGTAAAGAGGTTTCGGAATCCTCTCTCACGCGTTTCATGGGAGGTTATTGCCTGTCTGCTCTGCTAATCCGCAGGGCAGACAGGAAGTTCCGTGTATACGCAGTTGAGTTCGGGACAAGAGGTGGATGTCCCGGGGGATGTGTTTGAAAAAAATGAGATTGGTTTGTATTGTGAGCCAAGCGCACTATGTTTGGACTGAGATACTGCCGGGTTGAAGGGTTACTTATAAACGATCCTGAATTTCTTCTGCATATATTCCATGTATTCGTTTCCATACCTTACATTCAGGACCCATGCCTGATATTGCTTCTCATAGGGCACCTCTTCAATCTTTACATAATCAAAGGGATAAAACAGGACCGGGACCCTGTCCATAGGATAAACACCGGTCAACCGGGAAATGGCAATTGATAAGACGTTCCAGGGCAGGGCTTCCGGATTGGTCACCAAGATCTTGATACTGTTTAAGAGTTCAGACAGATTGAATCCCAGATCTGATTGATTCACTATCAGGACCGCCGTTAATATCCCTCGACTGGTAAGAGCATATGCTTTCTGTTTACGCAAAAACCCGAGCCGTTCATAGACATCTTCTAGGGACCCGTCGCCGGAATCTTCCTTGCCTAAGGCCATGGCATCCAGGAGCAGACCCCCGGAGGAATGATTGTAGAATCGATTCAACTCCCACAGATCGAGTGCCGAACACTCTCTAAGCGTCCATCCATCCGGGAGCCTGGCGCCTAATGACAGGCTTGTATAGGGCAGATAGGCAAAAGTATCCACAGAGCAACCTTTGGGGTTATCCAAGGTCCTGGCAAAACCTCCGAACACTCGATCAGGAAATTTGTTCTCCGGCCGGAAATAGCTCATTACATAGTCTATTTTCGCTGATGGCAGGCGATGCATATCATTCAGGTAATGCATGATTTGCTTCAAAACGATAAATCCGGCCCGTTTGTTTTCCATGATCAGGGCAGCATGGTGATGAATCATCCAGGCCTTGTCATATGCTCTCACCATGGAGATATGTCCGTAAATCCGTCCGTTTTTCTGGTAAGTAAAATGCCTGGCAATCTCCGGGTTTTCCTGGTAAAGTTTCTTATAAGTTTCCTTGAAATCTTCCCGATGAGACTGGATGAGGCCATACTTTTTGGGGTAGATAAAGCTCGAATCAAAGAAAAATTCCCAGAGTGCATCCATATCAATCTCGGCGGAAACATTGGCATAAGAGTCTAAGGCACTGGTCAGGATGTGGGTCAGACGGCTGTAAGTGTCAATATCCATGTCCAAAATGGCGAGACCGCACCGGACCCAGTTTTCATCTTCCTTCACGCGGTAGATCACCTGGGCATGGCAATTCATTTTCAAGGAACCGGCAAAGGCAATGACCATGTCCGGTATGATCATCCCCGGCAACAAAATCCCATCATCCGCCTTTTCATATACGGAAAATCCTGATGTGGAAATATCCGAGACCCCCAATTGGACTCTTTTTTTCATTAAGGGATGATCGAAAATAAGAGTGGGTGACGGCACCAGGTGCTGGCGAGGATTGCGGGTTGCATTTGGTTTGAACCGTTTGATGCAGTCATTCGCTGGTTCGAGCACAATTTCCTTGTCCTGAAAGTCCAGCTTCTGACGAACACACAGGCAGGTTCCGGAAAAGAAGGCCCTTCGATGGTCGTGAAGACTGATATTGACCGGTTCATCCGGATTGAACCAGTGAAACGAAGAAGATAAATCGGGCCTCACTTTAATACGGAAGCCACCCGGGCTAAAGTCCACCAATTCTCCATTGGCCAAAAAACCGTTCTGGACCATTGTTACGCCGACATCGTGGCAGTCATACCGTTTTGCCCGCCTTTTACCCACTATATGGCTTGTATCAGGCAATTGAATCTTGAGATATTCGCTGGTTATCTCCTTTAGTACGGCCGGGACGATCGTCATGGATTGACCATTGCCAATGACAAAATGCTGAAATTCATATTTGTCCAGGTCGAGGCTTGGAATATGTTTATCCGACCAGCGGCACACTAGTTCCCTGCCAAGGCATGGCTCAGGACACGCCTTTATAAAGATGCTATCCTGGTATCTGGAATGACGCAAGTGAACAAGGATATGCCCATCTGTAAAATGGATGTAATTTAATATATTTATCAGTGCTTCTTGATCCATTGGATTATTGCTTGTGTCGGCATGGGTCAGATCCTGATGCTGAAAAAGCGGGGGTGGAAGAACATTTTTGTTTGCGGAAACAGGCTCAACAGGCGTTTCCTTTTTTATAAGGAGTGCCGCCTTTTCTTGTTTGGTGAGCCCTGCTTCAGGACTGATAATCATTTCCCTTTCTGAAATGCTTTCCGCTGATCTATTCATATTCTTAATCCTCCGTTTCCATTTGCACAATCCCCGGCTCGGCCATTAAAGACCTTCTCTTGGAGGCTGACCGGTACCAATCTTGATAACCTCGTAAAAAGTCGCTTTGCGCCTTTTACTCGGCGGAGGAGGGCTACCCCTCCCCCGCCATTTGAAGTGAATTCAAATGGTTCCACCCTCTCCGAGGCGTAGGCTCTAC
>JAFDAP010000074.1 GCA_019313765.1 Deltaproteobacteria bacterium
CCGATCCTGCTGTCCTCTATGCTCTTACCCATCTCCGGTTCCCTTTTCTTAAGCGGGTCAAAAGGGATGCCCGTGTCCGCGATCTGGGCAAAAAAATCACCCTGTTGATTCGTACGGCATCTGATGGTGATCTTCCCGCTTGTATCGGGATATGCGTAATTGATAACGTTTGTCAGGAGTTCATCAACGGCCAGTTCTATTTCATGGCGTTTCTTTTCATCCGATATTGTTTGACCGGCATGATCAAGGATGAAGCTCTTCAAGGTGTGCAGATTATCCAATTCCGCTGGAAGCCTTATTGTATCTTGTTTGGGTGGTGACAATGTTTTTTTCCTTTCTTAAGAAGTATTATCTATATGCAACTACATGTAATTTTTCAACGAATTAAGGCTTAATTCCGCAAGCGAACATCAGTCCACATCCCCGCCAAGGTACAGGTCCCGGACCATCTCATTTTTTGACAGGTTTTCTATTTTATCTTCCAGTGCAATCCGGCCGGTCTGGATGACATACCCCCTGGTAGCGATTATAAACGCCATCAAAGCGTTTTGTTCAACAAGCAAAATAGTAGTTCCCTCCTCGCTTATACGCTGTATGGTATCAAATATTGTCTCAACCAGCAACGGCGCGAGACCCATTGAGGGTTCATCAAGCAGCAGGAGTAGGGGACGGGCCATCAGTGCCCTGGCAGTGGCTAACATCTGCTGCTCGCCGCCAGAAAGGGTGCCGGCAATTTGACGCCGCCTTTCTCTGAGGCGTGGGAATAGCTCAAAAACTCCGTCCATATCTTTCACGATTTCCTTAGTGTTATTTCGGACAAATGCACCCATTTCAAGGTTTTCAGTGACTGTCAGCCGGGAGAATATCTTTCTTCCCTCCGGCACCTGCGAGATTCCCATGCGTACGATCCTGTGGGGAGAAAGACGATCAATCCGGATCCCCGCAAAGTTAATGCGACCCTGTCTTGATTTGAGAACACCCGAAACGGTATTAAGAACCGTGGTCTTGCCCGCACCATTGCTGCCGATAAGCGTAACAATCTCTCCCTTATGCACTACTAAGGATATCCCTTTTATGGCATGGATATTCCCATAATAGGCGTGGATGTCCTGGACATGAAGGAGCGGTGGTGCGTGGTCCATAAACGTTTTCTGACCCGTTTTTGCCCTGTTTCTGCTTTCCTGTTTACTGTCTGAGGCTATTATTATCTGAAATTCGAAACTCGAAACTCGATATTAGGGTTTCGTATTTGTATCCTTAAAATTTTTTATGCAACATCGGTACCGCCTAAGCACTTACACCGTCTCAGACGCCTTCCCCATCATGGTGCCAAGGCGCCCCAGATATGCCTCTATCACCTTGGGGTTTTCCCGGACCTCTTCCGGGCTGCCTTCAGCGATCTTGACCCCGTAATCGATGACCGTGACGCGGTCGGAAATACCCATGACCACGCGCATATCATGTTCGATGAGAAGAATGGAGAGGTCCAGTTCTGTCCGGATTTGTTCAATGAACCGGGTTAACTCTGCGGTCTCCCTTGGGTTCATGCCCGCGGTCGGCTCGTCCAATAACAGAAGCCTCGGTTTTACTGCCAAGGCCCGTGCAATTTCCAGTCTTCGCTGATCCCCATAAGGCAGATTTTTTGCCAGGGTATCGCCTTGCTCTTTAAGTCCTACAAAGTTTAGTAGTTCATCGGCTTTCCTGAATGCCTCTTTTTCCTCTTTCAGGGTAGTTCTGTTCAGTGTGATTGCACCCCAGACACCTGCCTTCATGCGGCAGTGCCGGCCAACTAAGATATTTTCAAGGGCCGTCATGTTGTTAAAAAGCCGTATATTCTGAAAGGTCCGGGCAATGCCTAAGGACGTGGTCACGTGGCTTTTGAGGCCCTTTATGCTTCGGTTCCCAAAGATAATGTCACCCCCGTCTATGGGATAAACACCGGTCAGGCAATTGAAAAGGGTAGTTTTGCCTGCCCCGTTGGGTCCTATAAGCCCCGAGATCATGCGGGATTCAAGCTCGAGGTTTATTTCATTCAGGGCGGTGAGCCCCCCGAATCGTTTAGAGAGCCCTTTTGTTTGGAGTAATATGGTCATAATGCCCGGCCTCTATTCCGTTAGTTCCATCTTCCTTCTGGCAGACGGCATAAATCCGGTCGGCCGGAAGATCATCATGGCCACTAAAAGGCCGCCAAAGGCAAGCATCCTGTACTGATGTACCTCTCTAAGGATTTCGGGAAGACCTATGAGGATAACGGCCCCTAAGATGACACCGGGAATGCTTCCCATTCCCCCGATAATTATCAGGCAAAGCACATTAATGGAAACCATCAATGAAAAATTCTCCGGGAAGATGGATCCCTGCCTTGCGGCAAATATGGCACCTCCAATCCCGGCAAATGAGGCACCGATTGTAAATGCAAGCAGCTTGTATTTCAAGATGTTGATACCCATCACGGCCGCTGCATCCTGGTCTTCCCGCATAGCGATCCAGGCCCTTCCAATGCGGGAATTATTGAGTCGATCGGCAACAAAGGCGGAAAAAATTATGCCGGCAAGGATCAAATAATACCATCTGAAAGGACTGTTTACCAAGAAATTTCCTATTGCGGGCGGGTCAATCCTCAAAAGACCCCTGGGTCCGTTGGTTAGAGGGTCCAGGTTGTTCAAAAGTATTCGAATGATTTCACCAAAGCCTAATGTTACAATGGCAAGGTAGTCGCCGCGCATGCGAAGGACCGGAATCCCGAGCAAGGCCCCGCCGCCCGCGGCAAGGGCCACACAGCCGGGCAGCATCAGCCAGAAAGGGATGTGAATCCCGAAATGGGGCGAGGCCAAAAGTGCATACCCATAGGCCCCGATGGCATAGAACGCCACATAGCCCAGATCAAGGAGTCCTGCAAATCCCACAACAACATTGAGACCGATACCCAGCATGACATAAATGCCGATATTTCCCAGGACCTGGGTCCAGTAGTTGCCGACCAGGAGGGGTAGCAGAACCAGAAAAAGCAGCACAATCGACAGATAGATCTTGTTCTTATTCTCCATTTCTTACTTCTCAAAGCCCTTTTCAGTCTTCCGAATTCCCATCACGCCCTTTCCGAGACGACCTCGCCCAATATGCCGCTTGGCCTGAAGACCAGGACAAGTACCAGGAGGCCGAATGCAATTACGTCCTTGTATTCAGCAGGCATGAACAGGACACCAAATGCCTCTGCCAGGCCCAAAAAATACCCGCCTAACATGGCGCCCGGCACGTTTCCGATTCCTCCCAAAACAGCGGCCGTAAATGCCTTGATTCCGGGGATAAAGCCCATCATATGATCAATCTGGGTATAGTAAATCCCCACCATGACTCCCGCGGCCCCGGCTAAGGCCGAGCCGATGACAAAGGTGATCAGGATAATCCTGTTCACGTCAATGCCCATGAGGGAGGCCGCCTCCCTGTCCTCGGCCACGGCCCGCATGGCCTTGCCTGTTTTAGTCTTTTGAATAAACAAATAGAGCCCGCACATAAGAAAAACAGAGCCTAAGATGATAAAAATCTGGAAGTAAGAGATGCTGAACCAGCCGAATTCGAGGAATTCCTCCTGTATGATATCCGGGTACACCTGCATGCGTGCCTTGATGATCAGCATCATGACGTTCTGGAGGAAAATGGAGGCGCCTATAGCGCTGATAAGCGGAGCGAGTCTGGGCGCATTGCGCAGGGGCCTGTAGGCGATCCGCTCCAAAAGGGCGCCGAGGATGGCGGAAATAACCATGGCCGCCAAGAAAGCGGCGACTATTGATAGGCCGGGATGGGTATCGGCAAAGCCGCTGTTTACGAAATAGGTCAGGGCCGCAAATCCCCCAAAGGAGCCGAACATGAATATCTCACCGTGGGCGAAATTAATCATGAAAAGGATGCCGTAGACGAGGGTGTAACCTAAGGCAATCAGGGCATAGATCCCTCCAATGGTCAGACCATTGATGATCTGCTCGATGATGACTTGCGGATTGAGGAGGTAGGACATGATACCGTCCGTTATCGGTTGTCCGTTGGTAGTTGTTCAGTTTTTTTCTTGCCGTTGAATCGGCAACTTATCTGCAGGAATCGTTTTTTCCCAGTATCCACTACCCGATACTAGTGAAAAGCTGTATGTCCTTTCTCAAACAGGAGGCTTTGATTTTATAATGGACGACGGACGATTCACATTGGTCAGAACTCTAACTGTTTGAAAAATCGTTTTCCGTTTTCATCAACTACTTTGTATATCTTCACAACGGAGCCGGTCCTGTCCCCATGGGCATCAAATGCAATTCTGCCTGTTATGCCGTCATATCCTGTGGCCGCAATGGCATCCCTTAACGCCTTTTTCCCTATGATCAGGCTGCCGTCCTGCTGCTTTTTTGCCGTTTTCTCAACGGCCCTCATGAGGATGGTGGCCGCGTCATATGACTGGGGTGAAAAGGTCTGTCTCGGCCCGTACTTGCCCTCGAATCTCTTGACCCAGGCAGGGTCCGGTTCTTTGGCATAAGTGACATAACATCCATTGGTGGCCTTCCCCCCGGCCTGGATAAAATCCTTTTCAGTGTAACACCCGTCATCGCTCATGAAATGGGTCTTTCTCAAACCCACCCTTTTCATCTGTCGAGCCACCAAGACGCCCTCGGCGGCCATACCGCCGAAGTAAATCAGCTTGGGCCTCAAAGGTTTTATTTTTGTGAGCACCGGCGAAAAGTCCTTGTCTCCGCGTGTCAGGCCTTCCATGGCCAATACTTTACCACCCCTGCTTTCGATATTCTTCCCGAAATCCTCGGCCAGGCTCTGCCCGTAGTCACTTTTGTCGTGGAGAATAACCACGCTTGCCCAACCGCGCTTAACCACGAAGGCAGCGGCCCTTTCGGCCTGTATCCTGTCATTCCAGCATGTCCGGAAAAAGATGGGGATACCGCGGGCGGTCAGTTCCAGGGCCGTAGAGGATGGGGAAACCATGACCACCTTGTATTTGTTGTGAATATCCGAGGCAGGCTTGCTGCCCCCGCTGCACATATACCCCACGAGGCCGACCACTAATGGATCATTACACAGTTTCTCGGCAATTGCCACGGAAGGCGGGCCGGAACACCCGTCATCTTCGGCCTGCAGGATCAGGGAATGGCCCAAGATAGGCCCATGATCAAGCACGGCCATCTCCGCGCCGTGCTTGATATCGATCCCCAGGCTTGCATAAGCACCCGTAAGCATGGTGCCCATCCCGATCTTTATGGGTTTGCCCGCCGGTATGGTAATGGTCCCCCATTCATCAGCATGGGCCGCAAAAGGACTGAAAATAAGACAGAAGGCGGCCAGCAATATGAGCATATGATTTCCTTTTATCATGGTTGTGCCCCTTTCCTCTCTTTTCTGACTTTTTCTTTTATCCTGTTTATATGACCCCTGCCAAGGCCCTTGACTTCGCAACCCAGCTCAAAGTATCGCCTTATCATATCATCATCCAGTATCCCGAAACAATCTACAACCGCTAAAGGTGCACCGGCCATTCCGACCACGTCCTCCGGCACTAATTCCAGGTATGGCTGATGCCGGACCGCAAGGATAACCGCGTCGGATCCTTTCAATGCCTCTTCCAGGTCCCGGGTCATTCGAAATTCATTAAGATGTTCCTGGTTCCTAAAAAAGCGAGACCAGCTCGCGCCGGCAGCTGGATATGTATCCTGTTTTTCAAGCTCCCACCAGTGCTGTACATAGGGATCATGGGCCTTTACATCCGCCCCCATTTCGGTCAGTTTGCGCACGATAATCTCAGAGCCGCTGTAACGGGTATCTCCCACGTCCTCCCTGTAAGAGGCCCCGAGTACGGTGATCTGCGAGGCCGCCACAATCAGTCCCATATTTCTTAAGGCATCACGTACCAACTGGGCAGCGTGCAATGCCCTCGTGTCATTAATATTTATGGCCTGCGGGGTGATCTTGAATATATCGTTTTCAAAACCCATCAAATGCTTGTAGGCCCAGAGGCCCAGGCCCCCGTCCTTGGGAAGACAATAACCGCCGATTCCGGGCCCCGGGAATATAATATTACTGTGGGTCGGTCGAACCTTGACGGCATTGATCACCTTAATGAGATCAACCCCGTTGGTCTCCGAAAACAGGCTCCATTCATCAAGAAAGGCTAAGATAGTGGCCCTGTAACTGTTTTCCACTATCTTACAGGTTTCACTTTCAATGGGCCTGTCAAGGACTGTAAGGGGGTATTCATCCACATTCAGGGTCTCGGACAGGAATTTACTGATCTTTTCACGGCTTTCCCGGTTAATGCCGCTGCATACGCGCCAGAAGTCCCTCACGGATCGCACATATTCCTTCCCGGGCATTACCCTTTCAAAGCTGTGGGCCAGCAGGGGCTCCTCAGCAAGACCCCTTGCCTTAAACGCCTTTTTGATAAGAGGATAGGCAATATACTCGGTGGTTCCGGGGGGTACCGTGGTTTCTATCAATACCAGACAATGGGGAGAGATCTTTTCTCCTATGACCTTGAAACTGTCCTCTAAGGCGCTTATATCCGCATGTCCGGTCCTGAGATTGCCCAAGTCCTGTTTGAGATAGTCGCACTGGACATCCACGACCAGAACGTCTGCCAGTTTGAGGGCGTCGTAGGTGAAGGTGGCGGACATTGTCTTTTTCCGGTTCACGCAGCGCTCGATCAAGGGGGCTACTTCAGGATCCTCGGCCTTGACAGGGGATATTCCCCGGTTGAAAAGCGGTATTTTCCAGAAGCTTCGTGTGCTCGGCCTTTGCATGCCGATGACAAATTTGCCGGGCTTGCCGGTCTTTTTATCGACAGAATCGGCCACCACGCCGGCCATAACAGCGCCCACAAAACCCAGGCCCATGACCACCACAATTTCAAGGCCATCTTCTCTTTTTTCTTTTACCAGTTTTTCAAGCCGTTCGTATTCCTTTGCGTAATCTTCTTCATCAGGGATCTTGAATTTTTCTCCATCAGGACTGATTGAATATTCCATAGAATCAGCATCCTCCTATTAAATTTTTACATTCGTCCCGGCCGGGACGATTCTACACTTTTTATAAAATGATTTTTACCTTAACTTACATAGTGGAAACACCTATCTATGTCAAGCCGGACACCCCGACCGTAAGAATCCTGGCCCAGAGGACCAGGCTTTGGTTATCCCCAGAGGGGATTTGCTTTGTTGGAGTTTCATTGACTTATTGAAATTCCAAATATCAAATCCCAAATATCAAACAA
>JAFDAP010000075.1 GCA_019313765.1 Deltaproteobacteria bacterium
AATCCTTCAAGGACCCTGGGAGGTTGTTTGGACAGGGGAACATCCTGACCGGGGTAAGGCTATGAAACTGGAAAAGAAAATCAAGAAAAGAGGCATTAGTAGATTTCTGAAAGATGCTCAGTAGGTAGAGTCCCGCTGTAGCGGGATTAACCACCTTGCCCCGCCATGGCGGGGGTCCGTCCCGGGGAGCCAGCAAAATCAAAGGCTTAGAGAAACTGGCTCTCTAAGCCTTTTTTAATACCCAACAGTATACCCAACACCTAACACCAAAAACGGTAAAATCCAGCCTCTTGATCGTCCCCGGTCAGTTGCCGTAATATTCCACAGAAAAGGGACCTCGTTCTTCGCCGCATCCGGCTATCCCGATCAGTTTACCCCTGTGAACCTGAACTCCTCTTCTCTTAAAACTTACACCCCTCATCCGGGTCTTTCTGGGGCCACAATTTCTTTTCCCCTCCCTTGCCATGCTTCGGGAACCATGTACAGGTGAAATTTTGGATGAAGGTTCATCCCGTCTGAACCCTGCCTAAACCGAAAGGTCTTGATTTCCGCAAAAAATCTATGTATTTTTGCTCAGTTGCTTCCATTTTTTCAGAAATTAAGCAATCACCACGAAAAGAGTTGCCAGGATGAGTATGAGAGCAGGAGAGTGGTAAAGGGATAACCGAGGTGCTAATAGCCCTGATTCGGCTGTTGTTGGGTAGGTTTCGAGGTCTGCAGGTGGGTTATTCGTGGGACCCATAGGTAGGCATGGGTTTAGGTTAAAATGGCGATTTAGGGGCGTGAGGACCTGGCCTGGGGTCCATATTCATCTCCGCCCATTTTCAACAATTGGCCTGGCAGTGTTGCATAATTCTGGCGGATGTGCGATGCTACCTTTATAAAAGAAACCATGAATCGACGACCCCCTAACCAAATTCAAGAGTTCGATCAAATGAGAATCAGTCAAGACTAACGTTTTGTCTCTAAAAGCCCGGGAAATAAGCGTGGTAACCCAAACGCGAATGACCAGTTGATTATGTGAAACCGGGTAAAACATGGGAGTACCGTATGGAAGTCATAAGCCGGTCTCAAGACCGTCTGTCTCCTGAATACTCCGAGATGCTCTTCAAAAGGCATCTTCAGGGCGCTCTTGTTCGATCAGGGGCAAGCCTGATTATGGGGCTGTTTGCCATCATTGCTTTCTATATAGCGAGCATTAAGTCCCACCACTTAGCTGGTGTGGGTTTCTCGATTTTGTTCCTGATCCTCATTAATCCCCCTACACTCTGGATTCTCAAAAAAATCAAATCCAAACTTGTGTATAGATACTTCTCGCTGTTAATCAATCTCGTGGAGATCATTGGGTATACGGGTATTATTTATTTCCTCGGAGGCATCGAAGCAACCTATCTTACCCCCATATACGCCGCCCTCATTACATATGTGGGAACGGTCTCTCCGAGAAGTTTCCCATTCATCGTAGCGGCCCTATGTGCACTCGCTTTTTCCTCAATGGTGACTCTGGAGTATCTCGGCTATCTGCCTCACCAAAGTGTGGTATTCGATTTTCGTACTCCACTTGCGACCCAGATGATCTATGTCTCAGTTGTCATGGGCCTACTTTTTGTCACCGCATATATTTCTGCTTATACAGCAAGTACCCTTAAGAGAACAAGGAACAAGCTGCATAGGAAGAATATTGAGCTTCAAGCCGCCGTGAGGACGATGAGTCGAGAGATCACGGAGCGCAAGCGGGCGGAAGAGGCGCTGCGGGAGAGCGAAGCGAAGTACAGGAGAGTCTCGGATAACTCGCCGGCCGTTCTCTACCAGTTCATGATGACCCCAGATGGAGCGTTTTCTTTTCCGTACGTGAGTGATGTGGTAGTGGCCATCATGGGCATCCCCCCTGAAGACGTCATGAAGGATGCATCAAAACTTCTCGGTATGGTGCATCCTGAGGACCAGGAAATGTTTCGAGAAGGCCTCATGAAATCCGCCGAATCTCTCGAACCCTTCCCCCTAACATTCCGGTGCATGAAAGACGGGGAAGTGATATGGATTGAGGCGCGTGGGACGCCAACGCCCCTGACGGACGGAGGCATGCTCTGGGACGGGTTCCTTCTTGACATTACCGAACGTAAGCAAATGGAAGAAGAATTCCTGAAAGCCAAAAAACTTGAATCCCTTGGTGTGCTTGCCGGCGGCATCGCCCATGATTTCAACAATCTTATGACCTCGGTTGTGGGTAATATCTCTCTTGCTAAAATGAAGCTGAAACCAGGGAGTGAGGCCTTTAAAAACTTAGTCGAAGCAGAAAAGGCATCCATCCGGACAAAGGAGTTGACTGCCCGATTGATTACGTTTTCTAAAGGCGGAGGGCCGATTAAGGAAACCGTTTCTATCGGTGAGCTGGTAAAGGATTTTGTGGGTTCTTCGTTGAAGGACTCTGATATAAGTTGCAGGTTTTCCATTCCTGACGATATTTCACCTGTAGAAGTTGATGAAGAGCAGATGAAACAGGCCATCCATAATATTGTAACCAACGCACAGGAGGCCATGGCTGGGCAAGGAACGATCAATGTCTCCTGTGAAAATGCTGATATAGGGGAGAAAGACACTCTGACATTAAAAGATGGCAAGTATGTCAAGATTTCCATAGAAGATCAGGGACCCGGTATACCTGACGAAGACCTTATAAGGATATTTGACCCCTATTTTTCGACCAAAGAGATGGGTACTCAAAAAGGTATGGGGTTGGGGCTTGCGGTATCTGATTCAATTGTAAAGAAACATGATGGGCTAATCACTGTGAAATCTGAATTGAGGACTGGGACAACTTTTTCTATCTACCTCCCCGCATCTGAAAAAGAGATTGTCGAGGTAGCCCCCGTAAAGAAACCCATACCTGAAAAACCTGTAACCCACGGAGAAAAAATCCTGGTGATGGACGATGAGGAAGTGGTGAGGAATGTCTCTAATTCGTTGCTCACTTACCTCGGATATAAGGTGGAGGTTGCTGTAGAAGGTGTTGAAGCAATTGAAATGTACGGAAAGGCAATGGAATCAGGTAAGCCCTATGATTTAGTTATCTTGGATTTAACCAATAAAGTCGGCATGGGAGGGGTTGAAACTATCAAGAGGCTGTTAGAGATCGATCCCGACGTTAGGGCAATCGTTGCTACCGGTTACTCCAACGATCCTATCATGAGTAACTTCCGGGAACACGGCTTCCGTGGCGCCCTTCCCAAGCCCTTCACCTTAGATCAACTGAAGACGGCATTGTATGATGCTATTGCAGGAGAATAATCAAAGTAAAAAAGGGGTCACATCTTTGATTGAGCTTTCTTTATAGTGAATCTACTATTTGCCCATAACGCTTTTTGAACTTATTGCTTCTCAACCTTCTTTTCACCCTGCTGATTGCATTGCTCACGGAACTGCAATTATTTAAATTAAATTCCTCACCTATCTTTTCTAAACGCTCACTACGAATATATCTTAAAAGATAGATGGCAAGATCACGCGCCTCGTTCTCCACACCCCTCCTGGACTTTTGTAGCTCTGCCTCCTCAATCTTATAATATCTACACACCGCTCTTTTTATATCAACTACTTCCGGACATAGCTTCTTTGATTCGGGAATCTCCTTTTCCTTCTTATTTTTAGGAAACCTGTCTTTTACCCACTTGATAAATTTTTCACTGCCTAATATAGACGGCATATTCTTTTTCGAGTAATAATGTATAAGCTCTTCGGGCTCTTCTTTAGAAACAAATCTCTTATAGGCTGTAATCTGTAATTTCTTATCCTTGGAAAACATATCCAGTATATAATTCTTATGCAACCATTCCCATTTCTTGGCTTTTGATATATAGCCTTTATGGCTGCTCCAAGAATAATCTTTCAATTTGTCAGTTATACCGGTCCTTAATGGGTTCCTGTGTATATATCTGACAAGCTCCAATAAATACGAGTCTCCATCAACAAGAATGGCTTTGTACCTTCCCCTGAATAATGTACCGTCACACCCGCTTCTTGCATTATATCTCTGCGTGTAAACCCCATTTATATGTCTCATACACCTGGATAAATTCGCATCATGGGTTTGAATTAGAAGGTGATAATGGTTGGCCATCAGGCAATAAGCCGCAACCCGCATGTTGAACATTTCAGATGCATCCATGAGAAGCTCAATAAAGCTTAAATAATCCTCCCTGGCGGGAAAGGCCTCCTGCCCAAGCCTGGCACGGTTCATAACATGATACCATGCATCTGGGAATTCTATCCTAAGTGGTCTGGACATGATTTGTAAATCTAACAGTTCACTACAGGTAAGTCAATCAAAGACCCTTTTACGGCGGGATTAAAACGGGATGAGGGACATCCTACAGGATTATTATATCGAGCAATTTCGGCTAAAAGGAGGTCTCAAGCGCTCTCGGGCTCCAGCCTGTTTTGCAATGAATATCGCTGAAAAAACTCTATAAGCTCTTGTTTGAGCAGGTCCGCCTTTTCAAGCGCGTTGCGGTATTCATCCTTTAAGGGAGTAATCTTATCCATATTCTTCAAAAGCTCTTCGCGAAATGCACCCCTCTTTTCTATGCCCCTTTCATATTCATCCCTGAGTGAATTTAGACCCTCTTTCAATGCAATAAGGTACTCCTCTTTAAAGGAGACGAGCCTTTCAAGGGACTTTTCATATTCACCGCGAAGGCTGCAGATGCTTTTCTCTCTGGCGCAGAGGTATTGCTCCTTGAGTTCCTTAAGCAGTTCCTTTACCGATATTATCTTATCGACCCTGTAGGCATTGCTTCCGGCAAAAACAAAACCTTTATCCAGGACCCCCTTCCTGGCATTATCCAGCGCCAGGGAGATACAGTAGGGGGCGGTCTTTATGTCACAGCTCTTAAGGCACTGCCAGGCACACTTGTGGGACTGTTTTTTACCGGACGCAACGTCCTTCAGAAAACTGTTTCCTATGGCCCTGCCGAGCATGCCGACAGGACTCTTGATGATTTCTATGTCATCCTTTCTGCATGAGATATAGGCCTCCTTGAATCTGATATCCGCGTCACATTCATGGGTTGCCACAAACCTTGTCCCCAACTGAACGGCCCTTGCACCAAGCTTAAAGACGTTGTATATGTCAGCACCTGTATAAATGCCTCCCGCGGCGATTACAGGAATGGTCCTGCGCCATTCATCCTCGTATCTCTTTATCTTGGCAACTACCTCGGGCAGGATATTTTCAAGGGCGAAATCGGCATCATCGATCTGATCCTCTTTAAATCCCAGGTGACCGCCTGCCTTCGGCCCCTCCACAACGACTGCGTCGGGGATATCTGCGTATTTTTTCACCCAAGACCTGAAGATAAGGCCTGCCGCCCTTGCAGAACTCACGATAGGGACCACCTTGACCCCCGCCGATCTGAGACCTTCAACAGGAATCCCCTTTATCGGGAGCCCTGCCCCGAGGAATACCAGATCCACCTTTTCTTCGATCGCGACCCTTAAAAGGGAATGGAAATCATTGACAGCCACCATGATGTTGACACCGATAATGCCGGAGGTCTTTTCTCTCGTCTTTCTTATCTCCCTTCTAAGGGAGATGGCATTGGCGTCCCTGTTTTGCGCGTAATAATCAGGGTCAAGCATGCCTATAGAATTTGCGGCGATAATACCTATACCACCTGCATTCGCGACCGCTGAGGCCAAGCCTGAAAGGGATATTCCAACCCCCATTCCACCCTGCACGACCGGTAGCCTTGCGACGGCGTCACCGATCCTCAATTTGGGCATCGTGGACCATCCAATTTTAGGGATATCGAACCTGGGCCATTCTATATTATTGAGGTATATTTTGGGGAGTTGAAACCACGGGTACTTAATAAAATCCACTGAGATGATTCTCCTTTATTGAAAATTCAGACAGAGATCGGTGCTTTCTGAGGCCAAACGAACCTAAGACAAGCAGGCCTCTATGTCAAGGAATTACAAAGAAATGGAGGAATCCGTATCCCAGTTCAGAGATTATGGAAAAAGGTTTGTAATGAGAACGTGGTCAGCCCTTGACATAGGGCAGATTCCCCATACCCTTTCTTGGCCTTCCTCTCATAAAACAAACATTGTCTATTTTGGGCTTCGCTTGCGCTTGGGGACCAAGCTATCCTATTGCGATTTATAGGTTATCTCTCCAAAAATAGGTGTTTTCAAGGCTTAAAACACCATTTTCAGGGTCAAAAACCTCCTTAAGGGGCAACTGGTTCTCTAAGTTTATAGTCTCCATTATTCCTAAATACTTTGCGCCCTTTTGCTCTTATACCAGGCCTTTCCTTTTGGCGCGACGGCATTTATAAAGTTTTTTCAATTTAGAATTGCGGATTTGTGATGAAGGTTTTTGCTCCCAACAGGACAAAAAGCGTCCTGTCAGGAGACGAGACCTTTGAAAAACGCCCCCTTTCGAAGTCTGCTCTTATCTGGCCAATCTCGGCGTCAGACTCAAATTTCAATCCTCGAAATATTCAATATATTCCTGTGGTTGAAATTTTCGCCCTCCTTGACCTTGACCAAAATTGAACATTTTTCAAAGGTCTCGAGATGGGTAGGCAGAATTTGGTGAGTTGCTCCATGGGGAACCTCTGGAAGAGGGGTTCAAGGTTCAAAGGTTCAGGGTTCAAGGTTTGTATTTATAGGACTAACTACGCATTCGGAATGATACTTGAAAGGAGGCGGAAGTCAAAAAGAATCGGTTTAAGAATGTTTTTCACCGCAAAGCCGCAGAGATCGCAAAGGGTCACAAGCCTAACGGCGCACAAAATAGGACCGAAAAATTGTCGAGCTTGCGGTATTCCTATCTATCCAAATAAAAACGTTACCTAAATGGATATTATTTGCCTGACGCTTTCTCCCAGCGCTTTCTCCCAATGATGTAAATAGAGCGTAAGTCAAGGGAAATCCTGAAAATAGGGGAAAGACCCCGGTGAAAACTCTTGAGTTATCCTGGGCTTAGGTGTTACAATCACATCAGTTAACCATTAAATAGTTTTATTTCCCTTGATTCCCCACAAACGAAGGTCATGTTCAATGGAACACCGGCATATCAATACAAAAAATGACGAATGGGGTGTAGCCGCGGTACACTCAATATGGGAACGTGGCTCAGAAGATGATATTCGTGAACTCATCCGCGAAGTGAAAAGGAATGCCAAGGCTGCGGATGCGGTGCGAAGGGCCATACCACATTCAGAAGTATATGGCTGGCCAAAATTTTTC
>JAFDAP010000076.1 GCA_019313765.1 Deltaproteobacteria bacterium
GATTATCCTTCAAGCGGCCATTCGCTTCCAGGTTGACCCCGCACTTGTAAAGGCCATCATCATGGCCGAATCCGGGTACGATCCCAGGGCGGTTTCCAGGGTAGGTGCAAAGGGCCTCATGCAGTTGATGCCCGCAACCGCGGAAGAGCTTGGTGTGAAAGACAGCTTCAACCCAAAGCACAACATCAATGCGGGTGTCGGGTATTTCAAGAAGCTTCTGAACAGGTTTGACGGAGATGTCAAACTGGCCCTTGCGGCGTACAATGCGGGGAGCAGGAAAGTCAGGCAGTATCAGGGAATCCCGCCCTTCAAGGCGACCCGGTATTACATAAAAAAGGTCTTTGAGTATTATCAAATCTACAAGAAACAGATGGCAGGGGAACCTGACAGGGTTTAGGGCTTACGCAAAAATGTAAAGTTATTTTTTCGCAAGCCCTTAATGCATCACAGAATCAGTCAAAAAAACGGGAGGGGTGCGGTCAGTGAGGCCCTTATATGGCCGCGCTCTTCCATCCTTGAGACTTAAATCTCTTACCCTCCCTGGCTAATACCAGGCATTCACATTCGGGAAGTGAGTTAATGAACAGGGTTCCGGCAGCGGGATCCATGACAAAAACGCTCGTGGAGAGGGCGTCCGCATCCATGGCCGTGTTGGCCAGGACCGAGACGCTGGTGCTCAACTCAGGCGAAAGTCCTGTTTTGGGATCCACGATATGGTGGAACATCTTTTCCCGGTCAAAATAGACCTCATAGTTTCCGGAGGTGGCCACGGCCCCGTCGGTCATGTGGATAATATCCGGGTACTTCTTCTTTTTCGAGGGATCCTGGATGGCCACGGTCCATGGCTTCCTGTCCTTCCTAACGCCCACGGTCCTGATATCGCCGCCCGCATTGATGAGATGATTCTTTATCCCATGCCCGGCAAGCACACCGGATGCCCTGTCAACAATATAGCCCTTTGCGATTCCGTCCAACGTAATCCCCATGCCGGGCTTTCTAAATCGGACGGTGCGCCCTTTCAGTTCGATCTTGTCCGAACCCACTAATTCAAGAGCCTTCTCTAATTCCGTCTCGCCGGGCCTTGTCCCTTTCCCGTTTTTAAAGCTGTTATTAAATAGGTCTACAACCGGTTTTACAGTCATATCAAAGGCCCCATGGCTTTGCCGGTAATAGTCCATTGACCTGGCAACTACATCTGCAACTTCAGGCGGAACGTCTTTAAGGAAGCCTTCTTTGTTCAACTGGGCCACTGCCGTGCTGTCATCAAAACGGCTCATGGACCGGGTCAACCGGTCAATCTCTTCAAAGGCCAGGCCCATGGCCTCTTCCGCCCTGTCTTTAGAGTTGTGGACAAGGGTCATGGAGACAAAGGTTCCCATTGCTAATCGGGTCCTTGAGACCTTATACATTTTACGGTTGAACTTTACTGCCTCGGCCGCGACAGGAATGATCCCGGTTGAAGCCAGGCCCAAACCAAGCATGCCGGAAAGCCTCAAAAAGGATCTTCGGTTCATGGTCCCGGGTATTTGGCAAAGGGAGTTTTGTTTTTCCATGGTGTTCCTCCTGAAGTTCACTTCTCAGGCAGCGGCAGTTGTTACCTGCTGCCCGGTTTTTTCTTCTGCACGGAAATACCGGAATATGTCACGGGGACACTTTTCCACGCATATCTCCTCACATTCAGTACCATACTCCATGCACTTCTTATGGTCAATCTTTACTACATTTTCCTCTAATGTGACGGCCTCGGCAGGGCAGGATTTCACGCACATCTTGCAGGATATGCAACCCACCTGGCACAACTGTTTTACCGTCTTGCCCGGATCCTTTGTACTGCACGGGCACCAGACCCTTGCCTTTACAGGCATCAACTCAATAATTTTCTTGGGACAGGTGCGCACGCAGGTCCCGCAGCCCACACAAAGATCCGGGTCCACGACCGGAAAATTATCCTTCATGGTAATGGCATCAAAAGGACAGGCTTCATCGCACTCGCCCAGTCCCACGCATGCGTACTGACATGCCATGGGGCCACCAAAGGCCAGGTTCGCACCGGTGCACGAAACATGACCGATGTAGCGCTGCTTTTCCCGGACCTGACCCTCGGTCCTGGAGCACCGGATAACAGCGATCGTATCTTCCACCGCTTCCATCTTCTTGCCCGAGATCTCGGCCACCATTTCCGCCACTTCCGCTTTTCCGGGAAAACAGAGATTGGGCGAGACATCAGGCTCATTGACCACCGCCTCGGCATAGGCTTCGCACCCGGCAAAGCCGCAGCCCCCTCATTGAGCCCCGGCCAGGACTTCCAACACTTCCTCGACCTTGGGATTGGCCTCCACGGCAAACTTGTGGGCCGCAAGGGCAAGGCCGATTCCAAAGAAAAGGCCGATACACCCCAGTACGGCTAATCCGACTAAGGCCATTTTTATCAATACAGGGTCCATTTGAACTCCTAAAAAATCGACATACCGGAAAAACCCATAAAGGCCAAGGCAAACAGGCCCGCAACCACGAAGGCGATGGGCAGGCCACGGTATGTTGGTGGAATATTGGCAAGATCCAGCCTTTCACGCACGGACGACATCAGAAACAGGGCAATCAAAAACCCGACCCCTGCGCCTAAGGCAAGCATCAGGCTCTCCCAGGCGTTGTATTCATTGTCCGCGAGGATCAACGGGACCGCGATAACAATACAATTTGCAATTACAAGAACGAGGTACACCCCGAACGCCTTGAAAAGTGCAGGGTTGACCTTTCTCAAAATCGTATCCACGGCCTGGACAGAGAGAGATACCAGGCCGATAAAAACAACGATCTGCAAGAAGTCGAGCTTGTAAGGCTTGAGCACGAACTGGTAAAGGAACCAGGCCATCATGGCGCTGAAAACGATCACAATGGTAAATGTAATTCCCATGCCCACTGCCGTGGATTTCTTCTGAGATGTCCCGAAAAATACACATAACCCCAGATACTTGCTAAATACAAAGTTGTTGATGATCATGGCCCCGATCAGGATGGAAAAGAGATACCCGAAGTAAAGCTTTTTCACCTTCACGAACGCCGTGCCCAAAGATTTTCCCTTGGACATGATTTCTTTCATGGTCAGGATATGGGGTTGATCCTGATTCAGGTCTTCCTTAAAGGTTAAGACAACCGTTTTTTTGTCCGGGCTGAGGCTCACCTGCCCGACCTTCAATTTTATGTCAGGGTCCGGTTTTTCGTAAATAATGTAATTGGCGGTATTTTTCGCCCATGCCTCATCAACAGGTGCTGCAAAAGTAATGACGATACTATTTGTATCTTTGAACGCCGTCTTTTTTATAAACCGATGTTCCGGCTTACACCCACCCAAAAGGATAAGTCCCAGAACAGCGAGAATGCTTAAAATCAGATATTCCCTTCTAAACATTTTCATATTTCTTTAGCCCTTCTTTTTCCGGTTATAGGCCAGTTCAATGTAATTGAACATGGCCATCATAATGCCTACACAAAAGAAACCGGCTGCCGGGAGAACAAAGAAAAGGAGCGGCTTGAAACCCAAGATGTCGTAACCAAAAAGTGTGCCCATACCCAGAAGTTCCCTGACGAAACCGAGGGTCATCATGGCAAACATAAACCCGAGTCCCATTCCCACACTATCCCAGAAAGATGCGGGAACAGAGTTTTTACAGGCAAACATTTCGAGCCGCATGGTGATAATGGCAAAGGCCACGATCAGCTTCACAAAGATACCCATCTCTTTATAGGCCGCAGGCATATAAGCGGCTAAGACCAGGTCAATGACCGTGACCCACGTGGCAATGGTCAGGGTGTAAGTGGGGATCCGGATTTTGGGGTGAATATAGTTCCTGATGACCGATATGGTACAACTTGAAAAGACCTGCACGAAAAGCACGGCTATTCCGAGTAGAAGGCCGTTCATAACGGTGGTGCTGATTCCCACTGCAGGGCACATGGAAAGGGCTAAACGAAAAATGGGGTTTTCGTTCAATATGCCGTTAATAATCAACTGGGAGTTTGTCTTTGTTGTTGCTGGCAATGTTGCCTCCTTGAACTACTGACGGCTTCGTAAAAAGTCCACCTGGTAAAAAAATCTTAGACAGGATTACAGGATATGTGTCTTGGTTTACAAGATACAATCAATCTCCCGCTGAAAGCGGGATTAATCCTGTCAGCTTTTTTTCAGAACGCCACCGGAATCTTTTGGCCGGCAATGACGCTATCCAGTATATTTACGCGATAGGCAAATTTCTTGACGATGTTTCTGACGCCTACGGTCACGGCACTGCTCGAAATGGTCGCACCGGTCAGTGCATAAATATCCCTGTCCTGATACTTGCTCTTTATCTCCTCGATCTCTTTCCTGGATATCAGGCCCTCTTTTGCCTTATTGGCTTCCAGGTATCTCATGTATTCATCCGGAAGAGGCTCTTTGATCACTTTGAGTCCCTTGACCTTTTCAAAGGGCTTGTCTTTGAACTGATTTCTAAAATACTCCTGCTCGATTTCACCGCCTAAACCCGGATCCTCCTCATGCTCCATGATCTCAAGTCCCATGATCTTGAAAGAGGGATCCAGCGCCAGCATCACTTCAATAAAGGTCTTGAACCCCGGAAATTTCCCGGGAAGCAGATAGGCTAAGCGCTTACCGCCCAATTTGGCGATAATGGTGGAATCCGCATACGTAAACGTCCCGGGTGGCTTGATCACGGCCCTCAATGCCGATTTTCGCTCGGGTCCATCTGAGGCCTTTTCCGGTGAAATGTCCAGACTGAGACGCTCTACAAACTCCCCTTTCAGGTTAATAACCAGCAATTCATAACCTTCCTTGTCTTCACGGGCAACAGGTACCATGTAACCTAAATTCTTGGTTTTATCATCTTCAATGATATACCGGTACATAGTAAAAATCCTGAGGTCGGAGGGAGCGGGGTTTGCCTTGTTATATCCCAACAAACCGAGCACGGTTTCCTGGACATTGAGATGTTCATTATGTTTTTTTGCCTTGTCCGTGATGGCAAAAACCGTGCCCATCACAAAGGCGGCAACCAGGCATGAAATGGTCAGGGCGACGACTATCCGTATGATTTCCTTCATTTTTCAGCACCCTTTTGCGGCGCAAAACGCTTTGGTTTAAACCATGTCTCTAATGCGGGCGTGAGGGGGTTCATGAGCAGGATGGCATAACAGACCCCTTCCGGATATCCGCCTTTTAGGCGAATAAGAACGGTCAGGGCGCCCACGCCGGCGCCGAAAATAATCTTTCCTGTTTCCTGGGTCGGAGAGGTCACGTAATCGGTGGCCATGAAAAAGGCCCCTAATATAACGCCGCCGGAAAGCACAGCCAGAATAGGATTGCCCGTAAATAGCTTCTCCCCTCCAAACACCCAGGTAAAAAATCCCACAGAAACGATCACCGAGACCGGTATATGCCAGGAGATGTATTTCTTGTAGAGGAGATAGATGCCGCCAATAAGAAGCAGCAGTGCAGATGTTTCACCAATACAACCGGGCCGCCAGCCAATAAAAAAATCACTATAAATAGTAGACAGGGACCCGAATTTTTCAAGAACTGCTGCCATGCCGTAATGCTTCAGCACATAGAGCGGCGTGGCAGTCGACACCGCGTCTATTCCCGTACCCATATATTTGAAGACAGCCGCATCGCGGATGGGGACAAGCCAGGCCGAGGTCATGGCCACTGGAAAGGTGGCTAACAGAAATGCCCGGCCGATCAGGGCGGGGTTGAATATGTTGAATCCGATGCCTCCCAGGAGGTGTTTGGCCACGTAAATGGCCATGACTGCACCTAATATGGGAATCCAGTACGGCACGCCGGGCGGTATAATATAGGCCAGCAGGAGCCCGGTAATCACGGCACTCCCGTCTCTGATGGTTATGGGGCGATTCAGGAGTTTCTGAGAAATAGCCTCTGTTGCAACACAACTTATAACGCTGATAAGGGTAATGATGAGTGTTTGCAGGCCAAAGATAAACACGGACAGGATAAGCGGAGGCAGCAGGCAAGCCACTACGGTCCACATTATCTTTTCCACCGATTCCCTGCTTTTCACATGAGGAGAAACAGAGACTATCCACAAAGGGGATTCGGACACCGGAAGGGTGCTCTCTTTTACCTGTTCTTCGATGACGCTACTCCTTAATAAAATTGCAAAGCAATTTCATTTACTTCTTCGCCTTCATTTTGGCAAGGCGAATAAATTGCACAAGGGGCCGTTTGGCCGGGCAGACAAAGGCGCAACAGCCACACTCAAAACACTCGAACACACCGAACTGGGACGTGTCTTCGGCGCGTCCCGCTTCCACATAGACAGCAATTTCATTTGGCGAGAGACCCATGGGGCAGGCATCCAGGCACCAACCACAGCGGATGCACTGGCCATGGGGGCGAATGTCTATCTCATCGTCTGTGAGGAAAAGGACACCGGAGGTCGTTTTGGTCACCGGCATGTCAAGGGTGGATACGGCAAAACCCATCATAGGCCCGCCCATCAAAACCTTGGACAACTCCGGTTTTGTCCCTCCCAAAAAGGAGACGATATCGCTTAACTTGGTACCGACCCTGACCAGCAAATTTGCAGGCCGGTTAATACCTCTTCCCGATATGGTGATTACCTTCTCGTAAAGAGGCTTCTCGAGGACCACCGCATCGTAGACGGCCCTGGTGGTCCCCACGTTCTGTACGATCACACCCACGTCAAAAGGAAGCCCGAAGCCGGGGACCCGGCGGCCGGTAATACTCTCGATAAGCTGCTTTTCAGACCCCTGGGGATATTTGACCTGCAGGGGGTCAACGGATATACGGAAACCGTTGGAAGAGTCCTTAGCCGTCTTTTTCAATGCCTCTATGGCATCGGGCTTGTTCGCTTCAATCCCGATATGACATTCCTTTAGCCCTAATATGCTCGAAAGTATCTTTGCCCCTTCAATAACCTGATCAGGGTGTTCAAGCATAACGCGGTGATCCGTGGTCAGGTAAGGCTCGCATTCCGCTCCGTTTATGATCAAGGTATCCACCCTGGCCTCCGGAGGCGGCGAAAGCTTCACATGGGTGGGAAAACCGGCCCCCCCTATCCCTACAATTCCGGCCCTTTTGATCCTGTCGAGCAATTCATCCCTTGAAAGATCCATCCATTTACAGGGTTTATACCCTCTTGGCCCGGCTTCCGGGTCGGTCTGGATAATAACGGATGAGGCGCTTACCGATATGGGATGTGCGGAAGTGGC
>JAFDAP010000077.1 GCA_019313765.1 Deltaproteobacteria bacterium
TACGAATCAACAGGGTGATTTTTTTGCCCAGATCGCGGACACGGGCATCCCTTTTGACCCGCTTAAGAAAAGGGAACCGGAGATGGGTAAGAGCATAGAGGACAGCAGGATCGGAGGCCTCGGTATTTATCTTGCACGCAATATGCTTGATGAAATGAAATATCACAGGAAAAATGACATGAATATCCTGACCATTTGTAAGAAGAAAGGATAAAACAGGGGGGCTATCTTGAACTTGAAAAACAATAGAGAAGTTTTGTTGAGCGTGGCCGCGGATTCCGTGTTCCTTCCATTAGTTACATCTTTTGTGGAAAACGGGGCCATTGGTCTGGGGCTGGGACGGGCCGAGGCCATGTCATTGACCCTGGCCGCAGAGGAAATCTTTTCTTATCTTTGCCAGATAGCCTCACCCGACGAGATGGTTGAAATTCGTTGTTCCGGGGGTGGCTATTATGTCCGGGCGGTCTTCCACTTTTCCGTTGAAGACTTCAACATGCGGGCCTTTAACCTGACCACAAGCGTATCCGTTGATGATGAAGCGAGCCTGGAAGAGATGGGACTCCTGATCGCCTCCCGGACGGTGGAACGCTTTCAGGTCTTGAAAGAAAGGGGAAAAGGGGTCCAGCTTACACTGATCAAGGAAAAGAAGTACCCGTCATCGGACGAAGATACTGTGCCTACGGCAATGCCTCTCAAGGAATTCTCCATACAGGAGCCTAATCCGGAGGAAATGAAACTCCTGGCCCTTTTGGTGAGCCGGCATTATCAGGACCTGATCACTCCCGATTTTTTCGAATACCCCGGCAAGTTTGTTGATATGGTTGAGGGCGGAGAATGCCGGGCCGCAATGGCCCTGGCCCCTGACGGCCATTTGGGCGGTGGAATTATCTGGCGCTGGGCGGGGCTCAAGACGGTGGAGTGTTTTGGGCCTTACCTCTTCAACCAGGATCCGGATTCATCCATTCCCGAGTCATTACTCGAAAACTGCTTAGGGCACATTGCAAAGACCCATGCCGTGGGCCTGATAAACCGGTATCCCACTGGCGATCTGCCTAAGGAGCATTTCGAACCTTTAGGCTCACTGACGATCTTCCAACAGGATGGTCCTCCCACATCCCTTACCGCCTACTTCCGCCAGATGCAGGAAGACCCGGGCACGTCAGTGTGGTCCCACCCCGAGTTAGAAGGCTTCCTCCAGGGGGAATTCTCGCGCCTGGTCCTCCCCAGGGAGATCCGTTTAGTCAAGGACCTTGGAGAAACCAAAACACGCTTTTCAGTCCTCTCAACAGAGTTCGACCGGTCCCAGAATATGGTCACCCTCCGGCCCATCGGGCCGGGCATGGATGCCGGGGAAAACCTTGCCAACCATCTAAAACTTCTCAGCCGGGAATCATTGCTAAGCGTCTTTTTCGAGATAGACCTGGCCGAGCCCTGGCACACGGAATTCACGCCGGCCTTGTTGAAACACGGGTTTACTCCCCGATTAGTCCTCCCATATGCCGGCAAAAGCGATATGGTCATCTTCCAGTTGGGGGATGTGGCAGAATGAATGCGCCGCCATTAGATAAACTTGTCCCGGAACACATAAAACGTTTTGAGCCCTACATCCCCAGCAAGCCTGACAACGAACTGAAAAAACTCTATGGCTGTTCGCGTCTCTTCCGTCTGAATAACAATGAAAACCCTTTAGGTCCGCCGCAGGCGGCGCGCGAGGTGATTGACCGGTTCCCGGCGGCCCGTGCCTCAATATATCCCAGCGGTGACGCATACCACCTGCGGCACAAATTAGCTGAAAGGTTCGCGCTTGACCCTGAGCAGTTCTTAGTGGGTAACGGGGCCAACGAGGTGATAGGCTTCGTGATCAAGGCGTTCTGCCAGGAGGGGGACAATATAATAACCGCAGACAAGACCTTTGCCGTGTACGAGTGGGTGGCCGAGTTCTCGGGCTTTGAGGCCCGCATAGTTCCCTTAGTGGACTTCGGGTTTGATGATGAGGAAATGCTTGGGCATATTGATGAGAAGACAAAGATTGTTTTCATCTGCAATCCCAACAATCCCACAGGCAGCTACTGGAACGAAGAACGTTTGCGGGGCTTTTTAAGACAGATCGCCGGCCGCCAGATCGTGGTGGTGGACGAGGCATATTGCGAGTTCGTTGAAAAGGAAGATTATCCCGACGGGATCAGTCTGATCCGGGAGTATCCAAACTTAGTGGTCTTCAGGACATTCTCCAAGATGTATGCCTTAGCCGGCCTTCGCATCGGATACTTAGCCGGTGACCGGGACGTGGTTGATATAATCCGCCGTACATGCGTGGTCTATTCCGTAAACGGCCTGGCCCAGGAAGCGGCCTTGGCCGCACTGAATAATCAGGAACACATAAACCGAACCCGCGAGATGGTCCGTGAGGGTAAGGAGTTCGTGGCAAAGGAACTTGATATTTTAGGCCTGCCGTTTGTGCATGACCAGGGAAATTTCATGATGATCAGGCTTCCCATGAGCGACAGCCTGGCCTATAGAAAGCTCATGACCCAGGGTGTTATGGTACGCACCATGACCGGGTTTCGTTTTCCCAACTACATCCGCTTAACCATCTCCAACATGGAAGCCATGGAGGCATTTGTAGAGGCTTTGACAAAGATTGTTCCCAAAGGAGAAAAGGCATGACGCGATTCCCCCCTGTGGGAGCGGTTCTCAGCCGGGACAGAAATCACATGCCCCTGTCTGAAACGAGAAACTGTCGCTTGAATATTGCCGAAAGGGTTAACCATGTCCCGGCCTGAAAGCCTGTTCACAAGGGAGTTTTTTGCCCTGAACGTGGTCTTTTTCCTTGCATTCTGCAATCTGGCCGTCTTTTTCCATTTCCACCAATATCTGCACACACTGCCCATTGATTCCCGGTGGTTCGGGCTTTTAATCGCCCTGTTTTCCCTGCTCTCTCTTATCCTTAGACCAATAATAAGTCCTTTCATGCACACCGGTAATGCCCGAAAATGGCTGGGGATCAGTTGCACTGTCGTCATTGTCCTGCTCCTCACCTACGGCTTTGCCAGGAGTTTTTTCACCATGGCCCTGGTCCGGATCCTCCATGGCGTAGGATTTGTGGGCCAGACCACGGCCATGATGGTCCTGATTGTAGGTTTTATACCTCAAAAGAAAAGCGGCCAGGCATTTGGGCTCCTCTCGGTCAGTACGCTCCTGCCCTATGCGGTCGTCCCTCCAATACTGGGTCCGATCTCCGATTGGTTAGGCGGTTTTGACCATGTGCTTAACCTTACCGCGCTCATGATGCTGCTTATCTTTCCACTCTTGTTGATTGTCCGTGTCCCCGCAACCGAATCAAACGGGGAAACGGTTCCACAAGGCCGAATAAGAGCCGGAGAACTGATAGAAAACGTAAGGGACCGTCGTGTGCTGCTGCTCCTGATTATAAATCTCGTTTTCTTTACCGCTTTTACCCCGGTCTTCTTTTTCCTGAAACGCTTTGCCGTTGACATCGGCATTCGAAATGCCGGCCTTTTTTTCACCCTGGCCTTTGTAACAATGATTACCGTTCGAATTACGGCCGGCCCTGTTTTTGACAAGTTAAGCAAGATTCAACTGTTGGGTTGGTCCATGGCCCTGGTTGCCTCTGGTTACGTGATTCTTGCCAACACCTCCGGACCTTTGTTGTTTTACAGCCTGGGTGTCTTATTAGGGTTAGGCTGGGGAGTGGCGATGCCCCTTTTCGATGCACTGATGTTCGATATCTCCCCGACCAGGTTCCAGGGACTCAATATCAACCTGGCAATTGAAATGGTTGACGGAGGTTTTTTCTTAGGACCGCTCATGGGCGGTATGATATTGTCCTGGTCAGATTATGGATCCCTTTTTTACGTGTGTGCGGCAGTAAGCCTTCTGGCTTTGGTGCTACTGTTTTTCATGGGAGGGAAAACTGAATCATGATGACCGTTCTCTGGACAGTGCTGATCATTGCGGGCCTGATGCTTGCCCTGGAATTAGGGAGCAGGCTCTATCACTATTTTCATTTTCTGACTCCTTTCAGGGCCAAGATTATCTCGGAGTATCCCTACCGGAGCTTTGCGGAAAAGGCGGGGCCGCCAATCTTTTTCCGATTTAAAAAAAGCTTTCACTCACCAAACCTCAACATAAACCGCTTCGGGCTGCGAGGACCGGAACCGGCGCCTGATGGGGACAAAAAGCGGGTCTTGGTATTAGGCGAATCGGATTTGTTCGGGCCCAAGTTGGGTCGCGAAAAAGACATATGGAGCATTCGGCTCGAAGGGATTCTTAGGGCAAAAGGGTATGCCCATTGGGAGATATTGAACGGCGGGAATCCGGGATACAACGTGTTACAGCACAGGGCCTTTTGGGAACAGGAGCTTTACAAAACCAGGCCGGATATCCTTATTCTCAGGCTCGGGGGCTATAATGATATCTCCCAGGCCTACGTCAACGGCTCTAAATGGGCGCCCGGCACCCCATGGCCCTTCGAATTCATCCTCGATTTAGAGAGAAAGGGTCCCTGGTGGCAGGGGCTGGCAGGCCGAAGCTGCCTTTACTTTTTACTGAGGCGTAACTTAGCCGAATCCACGACCAGTCAGTTCAAGATCGTTGACGACAAGTTCCAGTGGGAGCGGTGCAAGAAGAGCATTTTTGAAAACCAGCAGGCCATTATCGAATCTGCCAAGGAGCAGGGCGTCAGGGTGGCCCTTTTAAGCTGGGCCCCTGCCTATGAACTGGAAATGGACGAAGGAAACCAGCGGCGGATCACGGCCCTGCAGGCAAATTGGGAGTTTTTTATCAAGAGTTGGGGAGCCAGCCAGTTCGAATACTTTCATGATCTGGCCCACAAATTTTCAGACGAGATGGGGGTCCCCTATATAAATGTGGCCCCCGTCATCTGGAACCATCCAAAGCGATTTGAACTCTATTATGATCTGGTGCACTGCAACGGAAAGGGATACATGATTTTGGCCCAGGCGTTGTTCGAGGAAATCGTTAATTTAGGATGGTGGGGGTCCAAAGAAAGCCCTGAAACCGGACAGTAGTTTTTGTTAACAAAGTATTTTGTTGAAATATACAGGCTTTTGCTGGTATAATTATAAAATATTAGTTACTATTCAGGTAATTCAATTTTTTGACAGGATTAACAAGATGGACTGGATTAATTTATCTTGTAAATCAAAACACATATCCTGTTTAAAAAAATTACCATGAGCAGCGCAAGACCTCAGCTCTGCACTACAAATTCGCACCGAAAATGCAATATTTTCACATATTAATGGGCTCCCGCATTCGTCCACCTTCCATAGCATTGCGGGGGACGGGCGGGAATTATGAGGAACATGACATTCTTTTAATCAAGAACTCCCGAAATATAAGACAATTTTTCGCTCAATTTGGAGTAACACAGGATTTATTGAATGACATACGGGATGAAAGAATAATAAATCTTGTTTATCCTGTAATCCTGTCTAAAAAACCCGAGTAGTGACGAAAATTCCACTATATCCCATTTCACGGAGGTTGCTATGTTATCAAAACATCGTGCAAATATTTTGTTCCTTTCGTTTTTTTCTCTTTTTTTTATCGGTCTTTCACAACAGGCATCCGGACAAGAAAAATTTGCTAAGACCGCTGCCAATCCCATGGTTGAGACATCATTGGGAATGAAGTTTGTTTATATCTCCCCTGGAACATTCGTGATGGGGAGCCCGGAAAAGGAAGAGGGCCGGGACAAAGACGAAGAGGCCCAGCACCGGGTAACCCTGACCAAGGGATTCTACATGCAGACTACTGAGGTAACCGTAGGCCAGTGGCGTACCTTTGTTCGGGATACGGGTTACAAGACCGATGCGGAAAACAAAGGTTCGGCATATATATGGATCGAAAGGGCACAGCAGGAAAAGAAGGGTTATTACTGGGACAAACCCGGATTTCAGCAATCGGACGACCACCCGGTCACCTGTGTTACATGGAAGGACATCAGTGCATTCATTGGCTGGTTGGATGCCAAAGAGGGAAAGACTTACAGGTTGCCTACCGAGGCGGAGTGGGAGTATGCGTGTCGTGCAGGCACAACGACACGATATAGCTGGGGTGATAAGGCCGACTGTTCAAAGGCGAATTATGGAAATGGATGGAGCGATGAGTGCAAGGGGAAGAATCCGGAAGGGACCGCGAAAGCGGGTAGCTATCCACCCAATACCTGGGGCCTGTATGACATGAGTGGAAACATATGGGAGTCATGTCTGGACTGGTATGGAGATTATCCCAAAGGGCAAGTTACGGATCCCAAAGGCCCTTCGAGCGGTGGAAAAAAGGTGGTTCGCGGTGGAAGCTGGCTCATTCACTCTCGCTACTGCCGATCAGCGGCCCGTGCATGGAACGGCCCGAATAACCCATATGCCAACCTCGGGTTTCGACTTGTGCTTGTGCCTTAAACGTTGTTTTCTCCTCTTGGTTAATTTGGATTTCAACGGAGAACGGGGTTGCTTCTACGCTCTTGACAAAATATAAGGAGCAAAAAAAAATCGTTAATAGTCGTTTAAAATGGCGATTGAAAAAACTTCGATCGCCATTTTTTCTCTTAATCATTTGAGTGTGACCTTTTTGCGTGCATTCTCTCTCATAGCGTAGCGCAGGGCTTTAGCCCTGCATCAAAATGGCAGAGCTAAAGCTCTGCGCTACAAAAAAAGGTTACTCTAATCCTTTTCCAGCACAACAAAAGCCGAAGGCCCGGCAACCATGTGAATGCCGTTTTCGAGTTTCACGACATAGAATTCAAATTCCGATCCCGTCCTTTCCATAACCACACCCTTGACTCCCTTATATCCCTTGGTCATTTCAATCTGCGTTCCCGGTTCAAGCATATGTTTTCCTCCTTGCGTGGAATGATTCGTAATAGGTCATCGGGTAAAAAAATTTGACAGGATAACAGGATAGACATGATTTTTTCCTGTGCATCCTTAACCATAATCCTGTGTTACAATAATATATTCTCCGCAGCATTCCCGGACACATTTAGGCAAATTCTAAGACTTTCTATTATACAAACAATAAATATCGATACTAACAGCAAAATTTCTTAAAAACAGGATATATTTTGATTTACGGGACAATTAATCCAGTTTATCCTGTTGATCCTGTCAAAAAAAATAGGTGAACTATTACAATAATAGTTTTTCCATTTAACCGGGGCGGCTATATCAAAT
>JAFDAP010000078.1 GCA_019313765.1 Deltaproteobacteria bacterium
AATTTTGGTCATTGGAATTTGTTTGATATTTGGGATTTGATATTTGGAATTTCAATAAGTCAATGAAACTCCAACAAAGCAAATCCCCTCTGGGGATAACCAAAGCCTGGTCCTATAGGTCAGAGTTTTACTCCTCATCCCTTAATAACATTTTTCGCTATTACCAGGCGCATAATCTCGTTCGTACCTTCATATATCTGGCATATCTTGGCGTCCCTCATATGCCGCTCCATGGGGTAATCCTTGCAGTAGCCGTATCCGCCCAAGACCTGAATTCCCTCGATGGACGCCCTCATGGCCACGTCAGAGGCATACATCTTTGCCATGGCCGCCGCCTTTTCATACGGTTTCTTGTTGTCTTCCAGCCATGCGGCCCTTAGGGTTAAAAGTTCGGCCGCATCCAATTCCGTGGCCATATCCGCCAGTTTCCACTGAATGGCCTGGAATGCCGTAATGGGCTTACCAAACTGTTCCCGTGTCTTAGCATACTCCACGGCCTCTTCCAACACGGCCCGTCCGATTCCGAGGGCCTGGGACGCAATACCCATCCTGCCGCCGTCGAGGGTGGTAAGCATCTGCCTGAACCCCTCGCCCTCGTTTCCAAGAAGGGCATCCGCAGGCAGCCTGGCATCTTCAAAGATCATCTCTGCCGTGCCGGAGGCCAGGATGCCCAATTTATCCTCAACTCGTCCAACCTTGAAGCCGGGCGTATTATCGAGGTCCACCACAAAGGAACTGATTCCTTTGTACCCCTTGCCCTTTTCCGTTACGGCTGCAATCACGGCATAGGATGACACATTGCCGTTGGTAATGAATTTTTTCTCACCATTAATGACCCATTCGTCTCCATCCCTGACTGCCGTAGTTCGCATGCCGGCAGGGTCCGACCCGGCACCCGACTCGGTCAGGCCATAGCACCCGATTGCTTCACCGGCCGCACAGGGATAGAGATATTTTTTCTTTTGCTCATCCGTGCCATATGCGTCCACTGGAAAACAGTAGAGCGAGTTATTCACGGACATGATAACACCAGTGGACGCGCATGCCTTGGAAATCTCGATCAGGGCGACCACGTAGCTCACATAGTCCATGCCCCCGCCACCGTATTCCTCGGCTACGGCAATACCCATCATCTTTAGCTCCCCCAATTGTTTGATGATCTCTGCGGGGTGCTCATGTTTTTCATCCAACTCCGCGGCCTTTGGTTTGATCTCGGTTTCTGCAAACTTCCGGGCCATATCCCTAACCATCTGTTGTTCTTCAGTCAATGCAAAATCCATTTTAACTCAACTCCCCCTTAAATTCAGGTTTTCTTTTTTCTAAGAATGCAGACATCCCTTCCTTGCCATCCGGGCTTGCCATGCACAACCCGAACTGGTCTGTTTCCAGGGCGCAGGCAGAACGCAAATCGAGGTTATAACCCCGATCAATACAGCGTTTTACCGCCATCAGCGAGAATCTGCCTTTGGATGCAAGTACCTTGGCCGTTTTCATGGTCTCTTCCCACAACTTGTCTGCCGGAAACACCTTGTTCACCAGTCCGATCTCCTTGGCCTCCTGGGCACTTATAAGTGCGCCGGACATGCAGAGCTCTTTTGCCATGCCCTTTCCAACCAGTCTTGGAAGGCGCTGGGTCCCGCCAAACCCGGGGATGATCCCGAGATTGATCTCGGGTTGACCGAATTTGGCATTCTCGGAGGCATAAATGAAATCAGACGCTATGGCGATCTCAGTTCCGCCTCCTAAGGCAAACCCGTTAACGCAGGCGATAACCGGGATAGCCAGCCCTTCCATACGAAAACCCAGCTCATGAAGGTCCAATGAAAACTTTCTCAATTGAAGGGGGTCAAAGTTGACCATTAGCGAAATATCGGCACCGGCCACAAAGGCCTTGTCTCCCTCTCCGGTCAGGATAAGCACCCTTATTGACTGGTTCCCCTCCACTTCATCCAGGGCCTTGTGCATCTCTTTCACCACATCGATGCTGATCGCATTCAATGCCTTGGGCCGGTTGAATTTTATAATTGCCACGTTCCCTTCTGTCTCAAAAATGATGTTTTCATAAGCCATCACAAATCCTCCAATGTTAAAAACCTTTAGACAGGATTACAGGATAAACAAGATATAATATCCTGTATATCCTTTATAGATCCTGACTTATACCAAGATACAGCTCCCCAGGATATTCCTGGCTATAATTTTTTAAATCCCAACAACTTAATTACGTTTTGTTATGTAAGTAACTTTTCTCAAAAACAGGATATGTTTTTTGATTCACAAGATTGAACTAATCCAGTCCATCTTGTTAATCCTGTCAAAACATTAGACCGCTCCTTCAGAATCATATTAGGCTTTTTCAAGCACCATTGCCATTCCCTGGCCCCCGCCGATACAGAGTGAAGCCACGCCTAAGCCATGTTCACCCCTTAACATCTGTCCCATCAGGGTAAGGATAATACGGGCCCCTGAACAGCCGATGGGATGCCCGATGGAGATCCCGCTCCCCAAGGGATTGGTCTTTTCCATGTCGCATTTCAATTCCCGGATGCATGCAATGGCCTGGGACGCAAACGCCTCATTAAGCTCGATGACTCCAAAATCATCAATGGAAAGCCCCGTCTTTTTCAGGATCTTTCTCACTGCCGGTATCGGACCGAGGCCCATGTAGGCCGGGTCTATTGCAGCATACGAATAGGCATTGATCTTGACAAGGGGTTTCAGGCCGAGTCCTTTGGCCTTTTCATCGGACATTATGAGCAGGGCAGCGGCCGCGTCATTGATGCCGGATGCATTACCGGCAGTGACCGTTCCGTCCTTTTTAAAGGCCGGGCGAAGTTTGGCCATCTTTTCCACAGTAGTATCCATGGGTCTTTCATCAGTATCAAAAATAACCGGGTCCCCCTTTCTCTGGGGAATGACGACCGGCACGATCTCATCCTTAAAGAGCCCGTCGGCAATCGCCTTTCTTGCCCTCTGGTGGCTAGTAGCCCCTAATTCGTCCTGTTCCTCCCTGGAAATGCCATAGGTTTCCGCAATGTTTTCCGCGGTAAGCCCCATATGGTACCCGTAAAAGATCTCAAACAGGCCATCCATGACCATCAGGTCAACAAGGTCTGCGTTGTTCATGCGGGCGCCCCAACGGGCTGCCGGAAGGGCAAAGGGAATAAGACTCATGTTTTCCATGCCGCCGGCTAAGATTACATCCGCTTCGCCGGCACGGATCGCCTGTGTGGCCAAAGCCACGGCCTTCATGCCGGAAGCACAAACCTTGTTTATAGTAAATGCACCGGTTTCTTTGGAAATACCAGCCCTGACCATGGACTGCCTGGCCACATTCTGTCCCTGGCCGGCGCCTACTACATTCCCCATAATCACTTCATCCACCTGAACAGGCTGAAGGGAATCATCGTAGTCATATCCCTCTTTTTCCAGATCAATCATTCCCCTGCCCTTCAGGGCATCCGGCTCAAACCGGGTAAGGGCTTCAGTTGCAACCGGCCTCAAATTGGCTTTCTTAAGGGTTTCTTTTAACACCAGGGCGCCCAACTCCACAACAGGGGTTGTCTTTAAACTCGCACCAAAGGTTCCCACCGGCGTCCTTGCACCGGAAACAATCACCACGTCTGTCATAGTTTCATCTCCTTTTCTTATAAAATCGCAATAGCAATTTTATTTTTATTCATTATAAACTATAAGAGTCACTGCTTCACCGCCACCTAAGCAAAGAGAGACCTGTCCCACTTTTGCACCTCTATCCTTCATGGCAAATATGAGGGTGGTCAGGACCCGGGCGCCGCTTGCTCCGATGGGATGGCCGATTGCCACGGACCCGCCACGGACATTGACCTTTTCGGCATCGATCCCGAGTTCCCTGTTAATGGCCACAGATGAGGTACTGAACGCCTCATTGATCTCGTGTATGTCCACATCCTCTATCTTCAGACCGTCTTTGGCTAAGACCTTTGGGATGGAAAGGATAGGCGCAACAAGCACATATTTCATGTCGATTCCGGCCGCACCCTGCGCTCCGACACGTACCATTGGCTTGCATCCTAACTCATCTGCCTTTTCCTTAGACATGACCACCAGGGCCGATGCCCCGTCACTGATCTTGGATGCATTTCCCGCTGTCACAAGACCATCCTTTTTAAATGCCGGCCGCAGTCGTGCTAATCCCTCCGCTGTGGTTCGGGGCTCTCTTATGGGGATCTCGTCTGTATCAAATACGATTGGATCCCCCTTTCTCACGGGAACTTCAACAGGGACAATCTCATCCTTGAATTTGCCCTGCTCTATGGATTTCCATGATTTCTCGTAGGAATTCAAGGCAAAGGCGTCCGTATCCTCCCGGCTCACCCCGTATTTTTCAGAGATGAGTTCCGCGCTTATTCCCATGTGAAAATCATTCACATGGTCCCACAGCCCGTCGTGAACCATGCCGTCAATGAGCGTGCTATTGTTCATGCGGTAACCGGTCCTCGCCTTGCTCAGCATATAAGGACACAGGTTCATGTTCTCCTGGCCACCGGCTACAATTACATCGGCATCGTTGCACTGGATGGCCTGGGTCGCAAGCATCACAGCCTTTAAACCGGACCCGCAGACCTTGTTTACGGTGATGGCGCCAACCTCCCAGGGGAGACCGGCCCTGACCATGGTCTGCCTCGCGGGATTCTGTCCCAGTCCGTGGGGCAGGACGCTCCCCATGATCACCTCGTCGATATCTTCGTTTTTTATGCCTGCCCGGCGAACTGCCTCCTTTATCACTATGGCCCCGAGATCGGTCGCGGAAATGGAGCTGAGCGATCCTGCAAAATCACCAAGGGCGGTCCTGCACGCACTTACAATAACCACATCTTTCATAACAATTCCCCTTTTCAGATCTATTTAGTAAAAATTTGAGTTTAATATATTCACCAAAAATGGCAAACTTTTTTTGCGATTAACGTTTTAATTGATTTATATAAAATCTCATCTGGGTGATAGTTTCCTTCCAAACCGAAGTGTCTTTGCTTGCTGAGTAAAGGGTAGCAGCCCCATTCAGAGAGATTATAATAAAGTTTGAAATTTCCCTATAGTTCAGACCTTCCTTTAATAATCCTCTATCATCAGCATCTTCTAACCATTTTCGCAACAATCTTGAAAACTGTACAAAACCTTTGAGAATATGCCTGCTCATCTTTTCCGACTGCCCGGAAATCTCGACTAACATGTTAACAAAAAAACAGCCGCCGTCAAAAGTATCTTTACCTAAATAATTTGCCAAATGATTTTCAATAGTTATTTCTATTCTTTCAAGTGGGTTAGTAATATTTTGTGTGTCTCTGAATACGATACTTCTCCAGATTTTCACGGCCTCATCATAGACTGCATACCATATATCTTCTTTGCTTGCAAAATGACCGTAAAGCCCCCCTTTTGTCAGGCCTGTTGCCTCAAGAATATCGCTTATGGATGTGTTGAAATACCCTTTAACCGAAAAGACCTGCAGGGATTTTTCAGTAATGTTTTGCCTGGTTAAAATACCTTTATTTGCCATAATTCATCCAGCTCTCACATATAATATACCGACCGGTCTTTATATTTTTATACTCGGCAGCAATGCCTGTCAAGGATTTTTCAATCAAATTCGCTTGACAAACCGGTCAGTCAACAGTTAAGCAAAACCTGAGTTGACAATTCTAAAACCTTACTTCCAGAATATGGATTAAAAGAAACCAGAAGGGGTATATTATGGCCATGAACCCAATCGCAAAAGAATTAAACGAGATTATCAGGAAAGGCAATGAGCACGTCTATGAAATGCTCTCAGAGGTTGGCAAAAACCTTTTTTTCCCAAAAGGCATACTCTCCCAGAGCGCTGAAGCTAAGGAAAAGGCCCACAGGTTCAATGCCACTATCGGCATGGCCACTGAAAAGGGCAGGACCATGCATCTTGCTTCTGTCATGGCCATGTTGACCGGCCTTAAACCCAGTGAGGCACTTACCTATGCCCCGTCTTTCGGGATTATGCCCCTGCGCCAGACGTGGCAGGAGGCCCTGTTTGAAAAGAACCCTTCTCTTAAAGGTAAAGACATCAGCCTCCCAGTGGTCAGCAATGCTATTACCCACGGCCTGAGCGTGGTCTCTGACATGTGGGTGGATCCGGGGGATGTAATCATCCTTCCGGATAAAATGTGGGGGAACTACAACCTCATTTTTTCGGTAAGGAGGGGGGCTGAGATCGTTCATTATGACTTGTTTGACGGTCAGGGAAAATTCAACCTGAATGCGTTTGAGACCCGCGTGCAGGCCGAGGCCGAAAACAGGGAAAAGATTATTGTCATCCTGAACTTTCCAAATAATCCCACAGGGTACACAGTAAACCATCAAGAAGCCGACGGCATAGCGGATATCCTGACCAGAACGGCACAAGGCGGTACCAATGTCCTGGCGCTCACGGATGATGCTTATTTCGGGCTCTTTTATGACGATAACGGCCTCAAGGAATCCATTTTTGCCAAATTAATGGGACGCGACCCCCGGCTGTTAGCCGTCAAGTTGGATGGGGCTACCAAGGAAAACTTTGTCTGGGGATTGAGGGTCGGGTTTATTACATACGGCGGATCGTTTGACGGAGAATCAAGACCCAATTATGACGCTTTAGAGAGAAAAACCGCAGGAGGCGTAAGGGGTTCCATTTCAAATGCGGCCCATTTGAGCCAGGAAATCGTGCTCAAATCCCTTAAGTCAGAGGCCTACGCGGCCGAAAAACAGGAAAAATTTCAGATCATGAAGGACCGGGCACAGGAAGTAAAAAGGGTCCTTTCGGACCCGAAATATGAACATGCCTGGGAGCCCTATTCCTTTAATTCAGGATATTTCATGTGCCTGAAACTACAAACGGTAGATGCCGAACCCCTCAGGGTACATCTTTTGAATAAATATGGCGTGGGCCTGATTTCCCTTGGCAAGACAGATCTCCGCGTGGCGTTTTCATGTTTGGAAAAAGAAGATACACAGGAACTTTTTGATATCGTGCTTAAGGGCGTGAAGGATCTGGAATAGCGGATATTCATTTGGTTGACTATTCCATGTTATCTCCCATATCGAACTGGAAAAAGTGGCCTGATTTGGGAGATGTGGGCTTCGGAGAATATTCTTTGGGTTCAGTACCTTC
>JAFDAP010000079.1 GCA_019313765.1 Deltaproteobacteria bacterium
GCAGAGACATCTAGCTCTGACCCCCGCGTAGCGGGATCTTCGACGGTCCCAGCCTCCGGCCCATAGGGCCTACGGCCCGGGGGGAGGACCAGGTTTTCAATGGAAAATAAAAGGGAAGCCCCGCCATTTAGGTGGGAAGCTTTACCAAGTCCGCTTCAGGAGAAATAAAGACGTGAATCAGGATAAAGTGAAAGTTGGTGTCATCGGGGTTGGTCATCTTGGCGAGTACCATGTGCAGAAATATCTGGCCATGCCGACGGTCGAGTTAATGGGTGTGGTGGACACAGATTCGGATAGAGCAACTGAGATATCTGGACGATATAATGTAAATGCCTATGGAGAACACCGCGAAATTTTAGATATGGTAGATGCAGTGAGTCTTGCCGTGCCCACGGAGGTACATTTTGATGTGGCGCGGGATATCCTCTCAAAGGGCATTCATCTGCTGATAGAAAAGCCGATTACATATAAGATTGAAGATGCTGACTGCCTGTTGGAACTGGCCAGGAAAAATAATGTTGTACTTCAGGTGGGGCTTGTGGAACGCTTTAATCCGGCCATTGTCAAGATGGAATCCATGTTGACCCAGCCCGTTTTCTTAGAGTCCCATCGTATGAACGTCTTTACCTCGAGAGGAATTGATGTGGATGTGGTGCTTGACTTGATGATCCATGACCTGGATATATTCCTTCACGTTGTTCCATCAGAGGTAAAGGATATCCATGCGGTTGGCATGTCCGTCATCACAGGGAAAACGGATATCGCCAATGTAAGGATGATCTTTGAAAATGGGGTGGTGGCCAATCTGACTGCAAGCAGGGTGGCTGATAAGGCATTGAGAAAGATCCGCGTGTTCCAGCCGGATGCCTATCTTTCCGTAAATTGCGCCAAGAGGGAACTGAGCGTCATCCGCTTAAACGGAGAGGTCAATGATTCGAATGATTTTCCTCAAGTTACGTCCGAAAAGATGAAATTTCCCGGCAAAGACCCTTTGGCTGATGAAATCTCTTCCTTTATGGATGCGGTAACCAACGGGGCGGAACCGATCGTGAGCGGCCAGGACGGCCGAAATGCCCTTAAAACCGCTCTTGATATTATTGACCAGATTAAAAGAGGCAACAAAAATTTTCAGGCCATCTCCTGATTCCAGAGAACACAAATTCGTGGTCATAGTGGCCGGCGAGGCCTCTGCCGATTTACATGGTTCAAATCTTGTGAAGGCCATGAAGCGTCTGGAGCCCGGCATCATATTCTGGGGCATCGGGGGGAGAGAAATGGAGCGAGCAGGAGTCAAGCTTCTCTTCTCCTCTTCAGATATGGCTGTTGTGGGACTAACCGAAGTCTTGGGCAGGCTTCACACAATAATTAGGGCCTCTAAGAAACTCAAATCCATATTGAAGGATAAGCGTCCAGACCTTCTCATCCTTATCGATTATCCAGACTTCAACATCCATATTGCCGGAACCGCAAAGCGTTTTCAGGTGCCGGTTTTATACTATATCAGCCCGCAGGTGTGGGCGTGGCGAAAAGGAAGGGTTAGAAAAATATCACGCCGCGTTGACCGCATGGCCGTGATTTTACCTTTTGAGGAGGAATTTTACAGGCGAAGAGGAATGAAAGTGGATTATGTGGGCCACCCGCTCCTGGATGCCTTTGAATGTAGAAAAACCAGCCAGGACTCATTTTCGTCCGAGTTCCGTTATCCTGTAGTGGGGCTGCTGCCGGGAAGCCGGAAGGAGGAGATCAGCAACCTGCTCCCTGTCATGGTCAAAGCAATAGGATTTCTCTGCCGGCGCTATCCTGAAATGCGGTGCGTCTTACCCCTGGCCCCGACCATTGAGCCCGGATTTATCCGATCCTTTATTCATAACTCGCCCGTGGATATCAAAGTCATCCAGGGAGACATATACAAGGTTTTGAGTGCCTGTGATGTGGCTTTAGTGACGTCCGGTACTGCAACCTTAGACACGGCCATCATGGGCGTTCCGATGGTTATTGTATATAAGGTCTCTTTGGTATCTTACTGGGCGGCAAGGATGATGGTTAAGGTGCCTCATATCGGGCTGGTGAACTTAGTGGCAGGGGCAGATGTAGTACCGGAATTGATTCAGCATGAAGTGACCGCCGAAAGGCTTACCCGGGAGGTCGAAATTATTCTCGATGACCGGGAGATGATGACAAGCATGAAAAGCAAACTGAAAGAGGTTAAAGAGGGTCTTGGAAAGGGAGGGGCATCGGAGAGGACTGCGGGAATAGCAATGGAAATGATGAGGAGAGATCTTCTTGAACATTTTTCAAAGTTCTCGAGGCGATGAAATGGCCAGAACGATTTTGATTGTTGATGATGAGACGAGCATTCTTCAATCTTTAGAGGGTATCCTTTCGGACGAAGGATTTGATGCCATCTGTGCAGAGAGTGGTACCCGGGCCTTGGAAAAGATCGAGGAAGTAATGCCCGACCTGGTCCTTTTGGACATATGGATGCCCGGCCTGGATGGGATCGAGACGCTTGAGAAGATCAAAGAGGTATATCCGAACCTTCAAGTGGTGATGATGTCCGGCCACGGCACCATTGAAACGGCTGTAAGGGCCACGAAGGTGGGGGCCTATGATTTTATCGAAAAACCCCTTTCCATTGAAAAAGTCCTTTTGTCGGTAAATAACGCCCTGGATTATTACAGTCTCGAAGAGGAGATAGACCTTCTCAAAGAGAAGGACAAGGACAGGTACATCATAACCGGGAACAGCAAAGCGATTACCGAACTAAAGGAGCAAATCAGAATTGTAGCCCCCACAAACGCCTGGGTCCTGGTTTCAGGTGAGAACGGGACCGGAAAAGAGCTTGTGGCACATACCATACACAGATTAAGCGGCCGGAGTCATAAACCCATGGTGGAGGTCAATTGTGCGGCTATTCCGGAGGACCTGATTGAGAGCGAACTCTTCGGCCATGAAAAAGGGGCCTTTACAGGGGCGTCCACCATGAGAAGGGGCAAATTCGATCAGGCACATGAAGGTACTATTTTCTTGGATGAAATCGGTGACATGAGCCTGAAGACCCAATCCAAGACACTGAGGATTTTGCAGGAGCAGAAATTTGAGCGGGTGGGCGGTACACGGACGATAGAAGTGGACGTTCGGGTGATTGCAGCTACGAACAAGGATTTAGAGGCAGAAATTGAGAGAAATACTTTCAGAGATGATCTCTATTTTCGGTTGAATGTCATCCCCGTGAAGGTGCCGCCCCTAAGAGAACGTGTGGAGGATATCACCGAGCTTGTGCATGAATTTGCCGGAGAATTCACGCTAAAAACCAACCTCGAACCGAAAGAGTTTTCTGAAGATGTATTTCAGGTCCTTGAAAAATATGAATGGCCCGGAAACGTCCGGGAACTCAAAAACCTGGTGGAGCGGCTTATGATCATGACACCGGGCCATGTTATTGAGGGCAAAGATATACCACCGCCCTTTAACAGGCCATCGGAGATAAAGGAAGATTTTGAACCGGCTTTTATGTCCGGTTCGTTTAGAGAGGCAAGGAGCGAATTTGAGAAGGCCTTTATTGAAAGAAAGCTCATTGAGTACAAAGGAAACATTTCACAGACGGCCGAAGCCATCGGTATTGAACGGAGTAACCTTCACAAAAAGATCAAGGCCTATGGGCTTGAGGGATTTGGGAAGTCGGAATGATAAAGAAAGAAAAGAGGAATGAGAAATGAGGAAAGAGGAAGTAGGAAAGAAGAAAGAGAAAATAGGAATGAGAAAAGAGGATAATGTGTTGGTTATGTTGAGGGATTTTTAACGCGGAACCCGTAAATCGGAACCCGCAACCCGCCTTATCTTATCCCATATTTCCTCCCGTCCATTTTTTGTCTTTGCTGAAAAGAGTATAGGGGCAATGGGTGAAATGTCCTTGAGTTGACGAGTGATCTTATAGGCCCTCGTTCGGGCCTTTTGCCGCGAAAGTTTATCGGCCTTTGTGAGCACCGGAATGGCATTTATGTCATAATGTTTCAACCAGCTTAAAAGGTCTGTGTCTCCGGAAGAAACCTCTCTCCTTATATCTAAAATTACCACGACTGCCTTGAGGTTTGATCGTTCACGCAAATAGGTCTCCACCATATGCTGCCAGGATTTCTTAACGTTTATGGGAACGCGGGCAAAGCCATAGCCCGGCAGATCGACCAGGTACAATGATTTACCCATGTTGAAGAAGTTGATGGACTGGGTCCTGCCTGGCCTGGAACTGGTTCTGGCTAAGCCTTTGCGGTTGACAAGGACATTTATAAGGGAGGACTTGCCCACGTTGGACTTGCCGGCAAAGGCGATTTCCGGCCTGTCCGGTGGTGGGTACTGGTTTGCGCGAAAGGCGCTTGTGAGGAATGCAATATCCATTCGAGAATTCGTCATGACTCACCTGTTTTCCAGGTATTCTTCCAGCCTATCAAGTCCTTCTTTTATATTTTCAAGGGAATTGGCATAGGAAAACCTGAGATAGCCCTCGGCGTTCCGGCCGAAATCAATACCAGGGGATACTCCGATACTTGCATTTTCCAGGATTTCAAAAGCCAAGTCATAGGAATTGTTACTAAGATGTTTGGCATTGACAAGCATATAAAAGGCGCCGGCCGGTTCTACGGGAAGCCCGAATCCCATCTCGCGGACCCTTTGGATCATGTACCTGCGCCGTTCGTCGTATACGGCTTTCATCTGTTCCACGTCCGGCCCGGCCTTTGTAAGAGCAGCCAGACCGGCCCACTGGGAGACACTGCCTGCTGATATGTAGAAATTCTGCTGGACCTTTTGCAAGGGACGGACAAAGTCGGAAGGAGCAATGAGATAACCAAGGCGCCAGCCTGTCATGGCGTATAGCTTTGAAAAACCATTGAGTACAAACGCATTATCCGTAAACTCAAGTATCGAGTGTTCCTTTTCTCCATAAACCAGCCCATGATAAATCTCATCCGATATTACCGGAGGACCTAATTCAGCGATGTTTTTCATTCGTTCGCGTGAGAGAAGATTACCGGTTGGATTGGAAGGGGAGTTTATGAGGATAGCCCTTGTCCTTGAGCCTATTCTTTTTTTGATTTCATCGTTTCTTAACTGGAACCCATCCTCTTCGCATCCTTTCACAAGGACGGGTTTCGCCCCTAAGAAGTTTGCGAAGTTTGGATAACAGGGGTAGTGAGGGTCTGAAAAAATTATCTCATCATCTGTCTCCAAAAGGGCCGAGAAGATCATAAACAGGGCCGGGGACGTGCCGGAGGTAACAAGAATTTGTTGTGGGTCTACATGAACCCCGTACTTGGTATGGTAGTGTTCACAGATAGCTTCTCTCAACTCGATGATGCCAAGGCTGTGAGTGTAGTGTGTCTCGCCTTTCAGAATGGCCTCCCGGGCCGCCTCACAGATGCATTGAGGCGTTGCAAAATCCGGCTCGCCAATCTCTAAATGGATGATATGGCGGCCTTGCCTTTCAAGCTCATGGGCCCTTTCAAGGACATCCATGACAATGAAAGATGGGATTTCCCGGGTCCTTTTAGCTATTCTGTTCATTACTCCCTTGTCCAAGTTCAGCCGTCTATTTTTTTGACAGGATTAACAGGATGGACTGGATTGATTTAATCTTGTAAATCAAAATACTATCCTGTTTTTGAGAAAATTTATTGTTAGATTGTTTACACAACAAAATGCAAGAATTTAGCCATCTATAGACAGGACTGTGAGGAAGAACAGTCCCTGCATAGATTTCATGTCGGATCAGCTGGGGCTTGTTCCCGAAAGAGCCAATTTACGACTTACTTACCTAAATTATTACAAAAGATGAATTCTTTTGTAACACGGGATTTAAAAGAGGATGTACAGGTAACAAATCTTGTTTATCCTGTAATCCCGTCTAAATGTCTTTTAATAGGTGAACCGTTACGCTCCGTTTTCCTTCCTTACCCGCAACCCGCAACCCGTAACCCGCCTGATCATATAACCTTATTCAAGGGATATTCTATGATTCCCTGGGCCCCTGAATAAATCAGTTTCGGGATAAGTTCCCTTACGGTTTTTGCGTCCACAACCGTCTCTAAAGATACCCAGTCGGAGTTGTGCAGGCCGGCCACGGTCGGGGCGTTGAGACTCGGAAGAATGCTGATTACATTTTCCACGTTTTTTTGTGCCACATTCATTTTCAGGCCCACCATGTTTTCCGCCCTGAGGGCCCCCTTGAGAAGCAAAATGATCTGCTCGAACTTGGCCTTTTTCCAGGGGTCTTTATACGATTCCCTGTTGGCGATCAACCGGGTATTGGTTTGCATGAGTTCGTGGATAATCTTCAGGCCGTGCGCCCTGATAGTGCTTCCGGTCTCCGTCACTTCCACAATGGCATCGGCCAGGCCGGACACCACCTTGGCCTCCGTAGCACCCCATGAAAACTCGACTTTCACATCGATGTTTTTGTCCTGAAAGTATCTTTTTGTATAGTTCACCAGTTCCGTGGCGATTTTTTTGCCTTTCAGGTCTTCGATACTTTTGATGTCCGAGTCTGCCGGTACTGCGAGGACCCATCGGGCCGGGTTTTGGCTAACCTTGGAATAGACCAGGTCGTCCACCACAACTACATCCGATTCATTTTCTTCAATCCAGTCCCTGCCGGTCAGACCTCCGTCTAAGGTCCCGCTTTCCACATACCGGGACATCTCCTGGGCCCGGCAGATTGCACATTCTATTTCAGGGTCGTTGATATCCGGAAAATAACTACGTCCATTGATGTTTATTTTCCATCCGGACTTCTCAAAAAGCTTAACTGTCGCATTTTGAAGGCTCCCCTTGGGGATCCCGAATTTCAATTTATTCATTTTTTGTACACCTTCTCAGGATCAAATATTTTTTCACCTATAACGGTGAATTCTCCGTCACGTTCCACCTTCTTGTGAAAGCATGATTCATACCCGAGGTGGCACGCTGCACCGCCTACCTGTTCCACCTTGAAAACCACGGTGTCGTTGTCACAATCCACATAGATCTCTTTAATCTTCTGGACATTGCCGGAGGTTCCTCCTTTATGCCAGAGTTCCCGGCGGGAGCGACTCCAGTAGTAGGCATCACCTGTCTCTAAGGTCTTTTTCCAGGATGCCTGGCTTATGTATGCAAGCATCAGGACCCTGCCCGACTTATAGTCCTGCGCAATTGCCGGTAAAAGCCCATTCCCCTTTGAAAAATCAAGTTCAATCATGATCTGAAAACCTCTGTCATAAAAATCTAAACTATTAAATCTACATGCATTAGTACATTAATGCAAGAGAAAATTGATGGACTCGTAAAAAGTCCATCAACAGGCCGAGGGCGGGTAAGTCCCGGCGTGG